>NZ_JBAXHI010000038.1:0-36763 GCF_037138995.1 Candidatus Chlorohelix sp.
GGGCATTACCTATTCGATTGTCGGCGGCGCCGACCAGGATCTGTTCACGATCGATTCCGTGTCTGGGCAAGTCATGTTCCGCATCCCGCCAAGCTACGCGGCGCCCGCCGACAGCGGGGGAGACAATGTCTATGACATCGTCGTTCAGGCCGAGCGTCAAGGCGCGACCGTTCGCCGCCAGCGCAAACCGTCCGGTTTTCACCCGATAGCCCGCCGCTTGTGCCGCCTCAGCCGATAGCCCCACCACCGCCAGTTCGGGCGAAGTGAAAGCCACACGCGGGAAGGCTTGCGGGTCGTATGCCGTTTTTTTACCTGACAACGCTTCTGCCGCCACTTTCGCCTGTTTGATGGCGCTTGTTGCGACTGCCGGACGGTATTGAGTGCAATCACCCGCCGCGAAGATATGCGGCACGCGGGTACGTTGGTCTGCTGCCACCTCGATTGCGCCGTTCTTGCCTATGCTCAAACCTGCATCTTTCAAGTGCAGATTGGCAGTGTTTGCCTGCAACTTGCCGCATACCACTAAGGGCGTGCCGCTTGGCAAGGAGGTACGGGTCTGCCCCTTCATATATAGGATGCTATCGTTTTCAAGCTCAACAGGAAAAGCCTGCCCGATATGTTGTACCCCCAATTTTCGCAAACCCGCCATTACTAGCCTAACAGCGGCGGCATCTATATCGGGCAAAGGGCGTTCTTCGGGGGTTAGCAGCGTTACGCGCGAACCGAGTCGCCCGAAAACAGTTGCCAGTTCCAACGCGATGTAATCATTGCCCCAGATTGCCAGTACAGGCGGAATTTCGGCAAGTTTTAACGCCATACGTGGGTTCAATATCAGCTTGTCGTCAAAGGGTAAAGCGGGAAGCGCGACATGGCTTGCCCCCACCGCCAACACGCACTGCTCGAAGCTGAATCGCAATGAGCCATACTCGCCTTCTACCCGCATCTCTTTGGGGTTCAGAAACCAACCCAAGCCATGCACCACCTCAACCCGGTTGCCGGAGAGCAATTTCGCCACGCCCTCGGTTAGTCGCCGGATAATGCCCTCTTTCCAGCCCTGCATGCGGCTGAAATCAAGGGTTGCGCCTTCGGTCAGGATGCCCATACCCGCCAGCAATTCGCTTTCTCGCGCTTGCCAGTAGCGTTCGCTGGAAGCCAACAACGCCTTGAGCGGGATACAGCCTTCGTTTAGGCAGACCCCGCCCATTACGGTGGATTGCTCCACTAGAACCACGCTTTTACCCAGTTGCGCTGCGCGAATTGCTGCCACATAACCGCCGGGTCCACCGCCCAATACCACTACATCTACTGCGGTTGTAACGTCGCCAACCACCATTGTTTTTTCTCCTAGACCATATCGAGCATAAGCTGAGCGGGATTCTCCAGCAATTCCATCAGAACATGCATGAACTGACCGGAAGTTGCTCCGTCAATCAGGCGATGGTCGAAGCTGAGGTTGAGGGGCAGCAACGGGCGCACTACCGGTTGACCGTTACGCGCTACCACCTCGTCCTTGATGCGCCCCACTCCCAGAATCGCCACTTCGGGCGGGTTGATGATGGGCGTACCCATTCCGCCACCGTAGCTGCCGTAATTGGAAATAGTAAAGGTGCTGCCGCTCAGTTCGTGGGGCTTTAGGCTGCGTTTGCGCCCGCCTTCTGCTAGTCGAGCTATTTCTGCGCCAAGCTGAGACAGGCTTAGTTTATCCGCGTCACGTACTACCGCTACCACTAAGCCGTCCGGTGTGGCGGTTGCCAACCCGATATGGTAATAGCGTTTGTAAATCACCTCGCGGGTTTTCTCGTCAAGGCTGCTATTAAAGATGGGATTGGCTTTGAGCGCGGCTACTAACGCCTTGATGATAAAGGGCAAATAGGTGAGCGAAACTCCGCGTTGCTCGGCGGAAGGCTGTATCTGGCGGCGCATCTCGATTAATTGCTCTGCGTCCACCTGCTCAAAGGTGGTGACATGCGGAATAGTGCGCCACGCTAATTCCATGCGCTCTGCCATACGCCGTTGCAAACCTACGAGCGGTTTGCGCTCCTCGCCACCCGCTGTGATGAGCGGGGGCGGTGGGACTACTTCCAATATTGGGGCGTGGGATGCGCCGTTGGTGGTGGGCTTGCGCTTACTTTTTTCGGCATAAGCCAGCACATCTTGCAACAGTACCCGTCCATCTGGGCTACTTGCTTGCACCAACTCAAGGTTCACGTCCAGTTCTAAGGCTCTTTTGCGAACGGCAGGGGCAGCGCGTACCCTTGAAGTGGCTAAGCTGATGGAGGCAGGAGTAAACGCGCTTGTGGCAACTGTTAATACAGGCGCCGCCGCTATTATAGGCGTACTGCTTTTTGCGCTCGTTTGCGTCTCAAAGTTAATCAGAGCCTCGCCTACATGTGCGATTTGCCCTACCTGTTTTAGGATTTGCCTCACCACGCCCGCTACCGGACTTGGAATTTCTACCAACGCCTTATCGGTTTGGATTTCCAGCATTTTCTGGTCGAGCTTGACTGTTTCGCCGGGATTGACTAGCCATCGCACGATTTCCGCTTCGTGCATGCCCTCGCCTACGTCCGCCAATTTGAATTCAAACATAGCGTTTAGTCCTCCAGAGTGGCAACAATAGCCCATGCTACGCGGGTAGGAGTTGGTAGATACAGGTCTTCCAGTTGCGGTGGAGGGAAGGGGGTATCGTATCCAGTCACCCGCACTACCGGCTTGAGCAATGAATAGAGGCAATTTTCGTTGATGATGGCGCTTATTTCCGCGCCAATACCACCCGCTTTTGGGGCTTCGTGAACCACTATAGCACGTCCGGTTTTGGTGACAGAATTGACGATGGTTTCTTCATCTAGGGGCCATGTGGTACGCAAATCTACCACTTCGATGCTTGCGCCCTTTTCTTCTGCCACTTGCTTTGCCGCTTGCAATACCACCGAAACCATTGCCCCGTAGGTGAAGATGCTGATGTCGCTGCCTTCCTGCACTACTGACGCTTTGCCCAATGGAATAACATAACGTTCTTCCGGCACTTCTTGTTTGAAAGAGCGATACAGCTTGATATTCTCGAAGAATACCACCGGGTCGGGGTCTTCTATCGCTGCCGCCAACAAGCCCTTTGCGTCATAGGGGTTGGAGGGGACAACTACCTTCAAGCCGGGGGTTTGCAACAGCGCCCCTTCGAGGCTATCAGAGTGTAGTTCAGGAGTACGCACGCCGCCCCCATAAGGAGCGCGTATTACCATCGGGACGGTGAACATGCCGCCACTGCGAAAACGCATGCGGGCTGCTTGTGAGACAAGCTGGTTAAAGCTAACGTACATAAAACCGGCAAACTGGATTTCGGCAATTGGGCGCAAGCCATATACCGCCATGCCTAATGCCGTGCCGATGATGCCAGACTCTGCCAAGGGCGCGTCAAATACGCGATTTTCGCCAAAACGTGCTTGTAACCCATCGGTCACGCGGAACACACCCCCGTTTTTGCCGATGTCCTCGCCTATCATTACCACACGCCCGTCCCGTTCCATTTCGATTCGCAGCGACTGGTTAATGGCTTCAATCATGGTCAAGCGCGGGGCGGGCTTTGCGCCGGGAGTCTGGTTGGTGGCTTCTAAAATAGTCATCGCTTTTATCTCCTGTGCCTACAAAAGACCTTTATCCCGCAACTCACGCCGCATTTCCTCGCGTTGTTGCTGCATGCGGGGGGTGGGTTGCTCGAAGGTGATGTCGAAAATCAAGTCGGGGGTGGGTTTGGTTTTCGCTTCTACGTAATCCACCGCCTCGTTGATTTCGCGCTCGATAGTTTCCAGCATAGCCCGTTCGCCCGCCTCATCCAGCAATTGCCGTTCAAACAGGTATTTGCGGAATCGGTCAATCGGGTCGCGCTGTCGCCAATATTCGAGGTCTTCCTTTGGCATATAGCGGTTTGGGTCATCGGCGGTGGTGTGCGCCCCCATGCGGTAGGTAATTGTTTCAATCAGGCTGGGACCTTCGCCCGCTCGCGCTCGCGCTACCGCTTGCTCCATTACCTTGTAAACCGCCAGCACATCGTTGCCGTCCACCAGATACGCGGGAATGCCAAACCCTGCCCCACGCAATGCCAGCGTTTGGGCGGCGCTTTGCTTACGGCGCGGCAAGCTGATTGCCCAACCGTTATTGGTAACGGCTAGAATCGCCGGGGCTTTGTACACCCCTGCGAAATTAAGCGACTCGTTGAAATCGCCCTCGCTGGTTGCGCCATCCCCGCAAATACCCAACGCCACCGCGTCATCGCCTTTTACTTTCGCGCCCATTGCCAACCCGGTGGCATGCAACATTTGGGTAGCAATTACAATTTGGATGGGTAGGCTGTTGGTTTTGGTGTGGGTACTATCAGGCGGGTAGCCCTTGAAGTAATAGAGTAAATCGCGATAGCTAACGCCGCGTACCAGAAAACAACCTGCTTCACGGTAAGAAGTGGTTAGCCAATCCTGCGGTTTGAGCGGGGCAGACAGTCCCACCGCCGTTGCTTCCTGCCCTGTCAGAGACCCAAAAGTTCCGGCGCGTCCCTGACGCTGCAAGGCAATGATTTTATCTGAAAACAGGCGAGTTGCCAGCATATGACGGTGTAATTCGATTAGTTTGTCGGATGAAAGGGTGGGAGGTTCATCTACTAGATGCCCCTCATGGGTGAGAACCTGATAAGGTTTATCTAGCGCGGGAATTTCCAGTTCAGCAACCATTTTCTATTCTCTCCTTTGAAAAAGTGATATGGTATTCTATCTTTCAAGTTTACCCCAATTGCCTACATGCCGCAATCGAAATTCTACTTATGGCAGGGCTGATACTGTCCGACAGGCAGCGGTGATGGTATGAAGTCGGATAGATTGGAAATATGCGCTGGGATTAGACCTGAGTGATAGCTAAAATGATTGACTTATAGCTTTTTTCGAGATTAAATATATTTAGCAATAAAAGGTATAATTATATATTCGTTTTTTGTTGTAATAATCGGCTTTTATTATTTTCAATATTCTACAAAAGAAGATATGCACTCAGAAGAACGTTGTAGCCAAGATAATGAACTCCGCCATCGTTTAATTGGCGGTGACCCAACCGCTTCGGCTGACTTGTTTGACCTATACCTCCAATCTACTGTCATTCATCTTGAACGAGTTTATCCTTCCTTAAAGCAATTCGACCCTGATATAATCTGGGATGCCGCTGTGAATGCCCTGTTTAGCTTTTGTCAGAAGCCTACCAAGTTTGACCCTTCACGCCGCTCATTAGAAGGTTATTTAGGAATGGCTGCTCGTGGTGACCTCTTAAACATGGTTCGCAAAGAAAAACGCCGTTATTCAAAAATTGTGCCACTCGATTCTGTCGAACATTACTTAGTTGACGGGAATAATAGTTTAGAAGAACAGTTGCTTGACCGTTTTGAATTGCAAACCAGACTTCAACAATTAAACCAACTAAATGGATTGAACGATAAAGACCACCGACTTATAGCTTTATTACAGAGTGGGGAGCGAAGGGCGGAAGCCTTTGCGGAAGTTCTTGAAATTACCCATTTACCTGCCGGAGAGCAACGGCGGTTGGTTAAGCAACACAAAGACCGACTTAAGGTATGGCTCAAACGCCGGACAAAAGACAAGGCAAATTATGGAACCGACTGATAAAGACAAGGCGGCAATGTTGCGGTATGCGGCAAAAAAAGCGGCAGAACGTCAGGGTTTTATGGCATGGGCGCTGGATTTATATATGCGGCACGAAAAAATAGACCAATTGCAACTGGCAGATTATCTGGAAATAGAACCCAAGCAATTGCCGTTGTTAGGTTTGTGCCTACGCCCTGATACCGCTAATAACAAGGCTTTCCAACAAGGAGTGAAAGCTATTTGCAAAAAGTTTGGAATCAAGTCAGTACCCTTAGCAAACTTGCTACGCCGGGTGGCTGCTTATGCCTCCGATTCACATGATACAACCTTTCTAATGGCAGCAAGGGACAAAGAAGAAGATGGGGATAATTGAGTGGGGGCTGGTTGAAACTGCTCTGGAGTTTTGGGAAAACGCCGGAGGTTATTCGCCTGACTTAGAGGAAGCGGCGTTGCTGACTTTCCCTTTAAGTATCGAACGGTTGGCAGGTTTGGATGTGCATGAGGCGCAGGACTGGTTGCTAAATCACGGTTTTCCTACTCCTGCTTTGGCACTCATAGCCAATCGTCCGTTGAGAGCCTGTTTGGTAGCGTTAGGTGGGGAGCGAAACCTGATTTTGCTGGAAGCCACTGATTCAATTGCCGAGCAACGTTTCAGCCTTGCCCATGAAATAGCTCATTTCTTGCTGGACTATTTGCAGCCACGCGAGTTAATCAATCGCCAACTTGGAAAGGTTGGGCTGGAGGTGCTGGAAAGTAGGCGTTTACCTACTATACAGGAAAGAGTGTCAGCCATTATAGAGGGCGCAACCCTGAAACCTTACCGCCATTTTATGGAACGCCACAATGGCGATTTAAATCAGGAAACCGGGAGGGTAGAACAACGGGCAGATTTGCTGGCAGTAGAACTGTTGTCTCCGGCGGAGCTTGCTTTATTACTGGCGCGGGAAACTTTTAAAGGGACTGCGCCCTTCAATGACAAGCTGGCGCGTTTAACCGCAACGCTTGAGGCACGTTTTGGCTTGCCTTTGCCTGTGGCAGAGTCTTACGCTTTCCGTCTTGCGAATAGCTTCGGCGTGAGAGAAGGGTTTAAGGAGTGGCTGGGGATTTCTTGAAAAGGTCTGAAAAGTTGTGTCGGGCTTTTGAGTTTCGATAGCTATTAGCAATAAATAAATTAGTGGTAAGGCGGGCTACCAACAAAACATACAAAGCCCCGCCGGATAACGATGAACAATAACGGATTAGATAACCCGGATGGGTTGGAAGGTCATCTTGGCGAAACGTTAGCCGATATTTTAAATCTGGATAACTGGCAGCAAGGCGATGACCTAAGCCAAGTGTACCATCGGCTTGACCGGGAAATAAGGGAATCGGTAAAGCTAGAAGAACGGGTGGGTCAGCAAATCCGGCAGCGCGTGTTGCCGCTCATTCAGTCTCGGAAAAATGCGCCAAAAGAGGCGGGCTTATACCGGGTTTCTCGGCAGGAACTGGAATGGGTGCATCATAATGTGCTGTTCAACGGGGCAACGGTGGCAGCGGACGGGACAGTTACAGCCCATGATACCCTGCTGATTACCGCCGCCCAAATCGGGATTTGTACCGTTAGCTATATCGGGCAGAGCGGGGAATTTCGCAAGCAGCTTTTCCGCAAGGATTTGTCGCTCAACTATGATGACCCGGTGGAGGAAATGGTGGCTTTGCTGGAAGAGCGGCAGACTCGTTCCGCTTATAATCAGGATGAGCCACGAGACGAACTGAATAATCTGGTAAAGCGCGGTCTAATGGAATATGCTGAACGCGGCTTGTTGCTGAATCACGCGCAAGGCAAATGGATGATGGGGCATGGTAGCCCTGTTCCATTGGAACTTTTGACGGTTGGTTTTCAGGCATTTCAAACAAAAAGCCTAGAAGTTTTGCGGGAATTAGTTACTCAACATCGAAAATTTATCTATGTACCTAGCGCACCACGCGAACGGCTGGTTTTATCGCTAGGCAATGCTTTGCCCCCGCTTCAGTTTCTTATTGTAGATACCCTCTTTGAACAAATGGATAGCTGGATTAAAACTAATACTTATACCCAAGTGATGGGACAAAGATTGCGTGAGTTTGTTAGGGAAATCGGACCTCAAATAGTGCGAGGGGTGTATCGTGCTTCTGAGAGTAGCCCGCCCTGTGTTTTCTATGCCCATGTGGAGCATGCTCAGGAAGCCGCTTTAATTGCAATGGCGGATAGCGTTTTGCAGGAGCAGCGCGGATTCCCGATGCTACTTTCGCTGGCTGATACCCTGTGTCGGGTCAGTTTCGAGCCGAGTGGCTTCCGGCAGATGGTACAACAAAGCTATGCCCGCGCCGGGCAACCCTTCCGCTATTTAACCGAACGCGAAACTAGGAGATAGGATGGTATGGAGAAAGAGACTTTTGGTCGTCAGGGATTCGAATACTCTGAGAGCAAAGACAACCACCGGGTATCGGAAAAGCCGGAAAAGTTCGGCAGTGATGCCGCGCCCTTGTCAGGAAGTGTATTCGAGCGTTTGCGGGAGGTGAGTGAGGCTGCCGGGGGCGAGTGGCAACCTGAGCCGGGACAAGAGGGCGCAATTGCATGGACTCTTTTTGATAGCCCCTCTAGCGATGACAACACCGTAACTATTTTGTTAGAGCGTGAAAACATCGGGCTTGCGCCATCGCAATCAATGGTGCGAATAGTTAGTGAGGATAAAAATAGCGCGAAGAAGCGCATTTATCTGGGGATTGTGACTCGCGGACCCTTTGCCGAGCCAGATGGTTTGAGAGCAGATGCGCCGCTGGTAGTCACTACCACCGTGAAGAACCTAGTTTTCACGCCTCAGTATCACGGGCGTTGTCAGGTGGAAATATTGGGAGAAGAACTGGAAGGGCAACTTGTCCCGCATCGTACCCGACCCTTGCCCAAAAGCCCGGTCTGGGTTTTGAGTGAGGCAGAAGCGGCAGAATATTTAAAGGTGGATGGCGACATTTTGCTAGGGTTGGCAAGCGGTTATGAGAACATCGAGGTCAGGATACCGGGCGATAAAAAATCGGTGTTGCCGCGCCACCTTGCTATTCTCGGCACCACCGGCGGCGGCAAATCCACCACCGTATCACGCTTGATATTCGAGTCTCAAAAAGCCGGGTTTGCGGTAATTGTGCTGGACGTGGAGGGCGAATACACCCGCATTGCCAATCCCACCACCGACCCTGCCATGTTGCGAGCTTTGCGAAAGCGTGGGCAAACGCCGGAAGGGGTAAAACGGCCTTATCTGTTGCATCTGGTGGATCGTGAAACCGCTAACCCTGATTATAAGCTCAAAAGGGCTTTCAGCCTTGAGTTTGCGCGTCTTTCGCCCTATGCCATCGGGGAAATTCTCGAACTGAGCGATGCTCAAAGTGACCGCTTCCATAAGGCATACGAAATAGCTCGCATCTTTTTAAGGGATACCGGAATTTTTCCCGCCAAAAACAATTCGGAAGAAGAGCGGCGAATGTTTGAACTGAACGAGTTTGAAGAAGGCTACCCGTGTATGACTCTCGCGCTGCTGTTGGATGTGGTGGAGTGTTTTATAAAGAAATTAACCTCCAGTGAGCCTAAAGGCAAGAAAAAAGCGGGGGAGGAGGAGACACCCCTTGAGGAAATCGAGGTTTTTTTGCATACCGATTTGGCGCTTCAGAATCGCACCCGCTTGCTACAATTAGTGGGGCGGGAGAACGCTACCAGTACGGTAAGTTGGTTAGCTCTGAAAGGCAAGCTCAATAGGTTGTACCGTCTAAAGGTTTTTGATAGGCAGGATGCGCGGGATGGCGTAAAAATCAGTCCGCTGGATTATACCCAAATGATAAAACCGGGCGGGGCGTACATTGTGGATTTGTCCGATACCGACTCGCCCATCCTGAACAATATTGTAATCGCCGATATTTTGCGAGGGATACAGCAGCAGCAGGAAGATAACTACCGGATGTGGGAACAGGGGCAAAAGAGCGGTCAGGCTTACGAGTTACCTCGCGTGTTGATAATTATTGAGGAGGCGCACGAATTTCTCAGTGACACCCGCAAACTAGAAACGCTTTTCGAGCAGGTGGCGCGTATTGCCAAACGTGGGCGCAAACGCTGGCTATCGCTGGCATTCGTCACGCAGTTACCGCAGCATCTACCCCGCGAACTATTGGGTTTGATAAACAACTATATTTTGCACCGGATAAACGATGTAAATACCATTTCTATGCTACAGCGCAGCATACCGGGAATAGATGAAAGTCTGTGGAAGCGGTTGCCTGCCCTTGCGCCGGGACAAGCGATTGTTAGCTTTACCCACATGTCGCGTCCGTTGCTGGTAGCAATAGACCCCACCCCAACCCAACTCAGAATGGTGGATTAGCCCCATCCCCCCCGATTGCGCCACCGAACGAAGGCGCATCGAGGGCAATATCCCTTTCCCACAGAATCCATGCCAAGAGAATTAACCCTTTTCTTTTTTACCACTAATGCTCACTCAAAAAGATTCCAAATAAACCAATTTCAATATTTTTGTCGAACTTTTGCTTTTCGGTGGGAATAGTATTCATGTAACACCGAATTTTTATTTTGCAAAAAAAAGGAGGATAACCCTCTTTTTGTATGACATTACTTACAACCGTATTAGGGGTGCAAAGGAGAATAAAAGATGAGTTTAACAATTACAGTTAGTGATTTGCGCCAGTTTGAGTATTGTCAGCGTATAGTCTTTTTTTCCTACTGCCTAGGATTATCTCGCCGTCGCCCGACAACCTATAAGATGGAGGAAGGGGATTTGTTGTATGAGAATGTAGCCGAATTGGAAGCGCAGCGTTCTCTGCAAAGCTACGGTTTGCAGGAAGGGGAGCGTCATTTTAATGTACGCTTGCGCTCGGGAAAACTGGGGCTTAGCGGTCTGCTGGACATGTTGATTATTACTTCCAAAGAGGCAATTCCGGTTGAATTTAAAAGCTCTTTTTCCGCAGTGGTCGGCACAAATTACAAAGCGCAATTAGCGGCGTATGCTTTGCTGATAGAGGAGCAGAACGGAGTCTCGGTCAATCGGTCTTTTATCCACTTTATTCCGGCGCGGCAATCAATCGAGGTGAAGTTGGAGCAATCCCACAAAAAAGCAGTTCTACTTAATCTTGATAAAATACGCCGTATGATTGAGCGCGAAAATATGCCCGATGCTACCGTAGTACGAGGGCGTTGTACCGCTTGTGAATTTCGCAATTTCTGCCCGGATGTGTGATAAAAAGATGTGTCTGGATAGTATCCAGAAGCTGTTTAGAGGGGGGAAAAGAGGAATGGACATCCCTATTACCCCCTTTTCGTTAATTCTGTGTCCCTGCTGAGTAGTCACTGAATTAGTGACCGCTACTTTTAATCAGGTCGTGGTTATGCGAGCGCATGTATAAAACACTTCCTAACGAAATAATGCTTAGCACGGCAGAGTAAATCATCAAGCCATAGAAGCCGCCCATATCTACAAAAATGCCGCCAATCCATGCCCCGATAAATTGCCCTACGCCAAGCAAAACCGAGTATAAGCCCATTACTGCGCCGCGTTTGCCCGGTAGGGTTTCTGAAATTGCTGCAAGGTGAATCAGCGAAGCGGGCGTAAAACCGCTCATCAAGATTACTCCTAGTATCAATAGCGGCAATAAAACCAGTATAGTAGTTTTTGACCCGTCCGTCAGGTTAGCAGGATTATCAGCTAACGAATTGTAAAAAGTCAGAATGGCAGTGATAAGCACCAATCCTATCAAACCGACCATCATCACAGTGGTTCGGCGCAGACGGGGTACTATCAACATCCAAATTCCCATACCGCCTAGAAATACCAGACCGTAAGTCCCCACAAGCATGGTGGCATCGCTGGGCGTAAATCCGCCATAAAGTAGCTGATTGGGATGGCGTGTATCGGCATCTTGCCCGGCAAGCGCAAACTTAAAATCGTGCAACACTAAATTGGTGAACTGCACAGTTGAGAGCGCTTGTGGCGGGAAAGTAACCGGGTCAATGGTTTTGCCTACGTTGGGGGTAGGATACGCTAGGATAATGGTTGTAAGCGTCAGGGCAGCGCCGAGAAACATATTAACTGACAGCCACGCCGGAATAAAGGTGAAAATACGCTTTTCCTTTATAACGCTCAAACTTTCTAAAACTGAGCCGTGCGCTTTGGATTGCTCTTCCCGTGACAGGCTTTCTTCCATAAAAAAGTAGATGCACAGGTAAGTAATAGCATAAATCGCGATAACTACCGCAAATCCGGTAGTTCCCATGAGCCTGTAAACCTGCCCGCCAAATGGAATAGCCAGCGAAATGCCACCTACAGTTGCCACTTCAAAGGCGGTGACTACTCGCGCCCTCAAGCGTTCTGCGCCGATAGTTGCATCGGCAAGATAGCCGAGGTTTGCCGGGGCATTAAGGGCAGTTGCCATGCCTTCCAGCAACCGTCCTACCAATAGCATCAACAGCAACGCAATTAGCGGTAGGTCTATAACTCCTACATTTGGTCTAGGGAAAATAATCGAAGCGAGCGCTAAAAAGAGAACGGCAATACTACCAATCATTGGGGCATATAGCATGTAAGGCTTGCGCCCCTTGCGATCGGATAATGCGCCAATAATGGGTGCGAATACCAGTTCGCTGATATAAAAAGCTTCAATGACTATTACCGCTAGAACCGCCGATTCGAAGTTTTTCCCAAGATAAAAGCCGAGAATGACAAAACTTGTGCGGCTACCTATTCTAAGAAACAGGGTTGATAGAATGCTGGCAACTATAGAGCCTTTGCTGACCAGCAATTTCTCTTTTACCCCTCCAAGAGGGTGATGCTGTTGGCGTTCTTCTATTTCATGTTCTATAACTTCAATGCCGTGGATGGATTCATCTAATTCGCGTTTGGTTGGTTCTTGCAAATTCATGCTAAAAATGTACTCCCTTGTGAAAGCTGCTGCTATGTATTCTTTTTTGAAATCCCGCTTAGCATATTCTTTTTAGGCACATTGCAATGAAAGAATACTGCAAAAAATTTGTAATATTTTACCATACCTCACTATATAGCATTAATACTGCTAAGAATAGCATTTAAGTTTGTGAAATACGGTAAAAGCGCAGCATTTCCCCACGCTCTCCGATGCCCAATTCTGCTCTAGCTACCTCATCAATTATGCCTACCGGGTTTAGCATTTCGTCTTCTTCAGGGGTGGGAACGCGCCCTTCTTTGCTTGCCACTTTGCCCTGTTCTTCAAGGTATTGTAATTGTGCCATTACTTGTCGGGCGGCAACAGGCCATATGCGGCGGTCTGTATCTTTATAAACGTGCGCTACTATTTCAGGGATAGTTTGCGAACCAGCCACGAGCGTTGCCATTACCATGTCCAAGCGTTTTTGGCGATGCGCGATATATTCGGTGAGTTTTGCTGCGGGGCTTGTAATGGCAGGACCATGTCCTCCGTAAATCACCTTAGCGTCTTTGCACCGTTGTTGTAATAACGTGAGGCTACGCAAATAATCGCCCATATTACCTTTTGGCGGCGCGACTACCGTTGTGCCAAAGCCTAGAATATTATCACCCGTAAATAGTGCAGCTTCTTGTTCGAGATAAAAACAAAGGTGGTCGGCTGCATGTCCCGGCGTGAAGTGACAAATAAAGCTGACCCCCGCTACTGCATAGCGTTGTCCATCTACAAGGTCTTCATCATGCGGGAAGGTGGAATCGCGATAAGCAGCTATCGGTGCGCCGCAAAGCTCTTTCAGTTTCAATGCGCCCGGATAATGGTCAGGATGCCCATGTGTTATCATAATTCGCTCAATTTTCGAGTCAAGGCTTTGTGCTGCCCTTACCAACGCATACATATGTGACTCGATTGCATCACCGGGGTCTATTACAACTAACGCACCGTTCGCGCCCACTAGCCAAGTATTGGTTCCGGTTAGCGTCATAGGTCCGGGGTTGGGAGCGCGTAACAACCAAACTCGCTCGCTAAATTTCTCCATTGTATTTACTCCGTTTGATTTGTGCTGTGTATTTTGTGCCTATGTTTGGGGTTATTATTGCCATAATTTAGAATGAATGCAACCAAAAACGATAGGTTTAGTTCAGGATAGCGCATTGTATAGCGGCAACAATTTTCTCGATATAGGCATGTTCGCGAGTGGTTAAAGCGTTTATCTCGCCTTGTGCTGTAACCAATTTCAGGATGTAGCGCGGGTGGTTGGCTGTGAGGGTTTTGCGCGAAGCAAACAACAACGCCAAACCGATTAATGTCGTTAAAGTAATAAAGATTATTTCGAGACTTAGGGTAGTCAGTGAGGTTTTGGCAGAAAAGGTTGCCAGCATAATAGAAAGTGGCACCGCGGCTATTAACAGACAGGTGACTCCTGCAATCAACAACGCCAAACCTTTTTGACGGTCAGGTGACGCTTCTACTAACTTTGCTTGCCGGATTCCCGAAACAGCATAATTGACCCCATCCACCGTTATAAGGTTGGGAGTTATTTGGACTCGTTCATCAAGGAAAAAAGGTGTGCTGGACATCTATTTAGAGAGGTCTTGTTTCTGAAATAAGCGTGGGTCGGTAATTATGCCGTTAACCCGCACTTCCCAATGGAGATGGGGTCCACTACTGCGCCCGGTATTGCCTACTCGCCCCAACACCTCCCCCGCTTTTACCGTTTGATTTTTCTGCACGATTATAGCGGACATATGATAGTAATAGCTGATAATGCCAAGCCCATGGTCTATTGCAACTGTTCCGCCTCGAACCTGTAAATCAGGGTTGGTATAAACTACTTTCCCGGAGGCTGGCGCAAAAAGCGGAGTACCCTGCGACTCGGCGTAATCAATACCGCCATGATAAATATTGAAATTTGGGCTGTCGTTATAGGCGCGGCGTTGAGCAAACTCGGTAGTAATGTTGGCAGGGTTAGCGTTAGGGCTAGGCAAGCTCCACAGCCCCGACCAGAGCGGTTGTGGGGTAAAAATATTGTTGAGGAAAGCTACCTGTTTATCCTCGGCGGCTTCGACTTCGGCATCTAGCGTTATACTCTTGTCCGATGGTAAATAGAGCCGTTGCAAAGGAAAATCGTATTTAACTACTGTGATGGGCTGGCTGATGCGTCTGCTACGTCCTGCTGGGTCTCTAAAATCCAACGACATTAGATATGTTTGGGGTTCAATGCGAGGGTCAACCGGATAAAAAGCTTTATATACATCGTTGACTTTCGCAAACTTGAGTTCGGTGTCGCCCACAGTGCCTTTTAACTCATCGGGAAGCCATTTATCAATGTTGCTCAAACGAATCGAAAGGGTACGCCCTTGATAAATTTCCGTATCCGCAATATTTAAATCAAGCGGTAACTTCAGCGGTTGCTCCCAACCTTTGGCGGCAAGCAGCAAATCCCCAGCATTACTCAAACGCACGTTACCACCGGAAAGGGACTCTAACCTACCACGCTCGAAATATTGTACAATCAAATCGGGTGTTTCATCGAAAGGTTCACTGATTGGGAAACCAAGCAGCGTTAATCCTTCGTTTTTATCCCAATAGGTTTTGAAGCTACCCGAAATCGAATGGGCGGTTTCCTTGAAAAAAACGCGGTTAGTAGCAGAACCGGAATCGGTGGAAGGCACAAAGCTTAGCCTTTTTGCCTCTAATAAATGTCTTCCTAGAAATCCTCCTACAACTTCGGCGGATGCGCCTGTTGCTTGCGGGTTATAATCCAGCAGAGCGCGTTCGAAATATTGCATAATCAAGCCGTTTTGGGCAAACTGCTCGCTAATAGGATTACCCAGTAAATTACTGCCGCCTTTAGCTTGCCAGTAGCTCAAGAAAGGCTCTTTAATAAAATGTCCCGTTTCTCCCGCGTAGAATATATTATCGGGTAGTTGGGTAGTTGGGGCTGGTAGGCTGGCGGTTTGGGGCATTTCAGTTTCAGTACGGGTCAGATAACGTAACCGGGTGTAAGACGGGACGCTGCTGGAAGTTGCCGCATACGCCCCCGGTGGCGCTTCTTGTGCATATGCGCGGGTTTCAAGACCTCCCGCGAGCAACGCTACCAACATAATAACAAGAAAGCACCTCGGCGCTTGTTTGTTGCGAAATTGCTTGTGCTTTATTATGCCACGTAAAATCCGATAGTTCAGTTCATCCACCAATCAATCCGACAAGGGTCGAACCTAACAAGGCTACCAACATAATAATAGCCATTATGATGGTCATGTTACGTACTAAACGTTTGCTACCAGCGTTGTAATTGGTGCCGCCGGTACTATATGCGCCGCGTTTGCTCTCATATCCGGGCGGCGGACCCGACCCGCCTAATGGCTTGCTGGCGGCTTTGCGGCGGCGTTCTTCTTGGCTAGGACCCGAAGGGCGATTTTTTCTTTTTTTGTTATTTGTTGGCATTTTGATGTCTTCTAAATTTTTTATTAACTAGAGTGCGGCTCAATATTAGCCGATTTAATCCTGCTTGTAAAGCCGCTTTTTGCCACAGGTTTTTACGGACACTACTAACTTCAGGTGGGCGAGAAGCGGTTTTAGAGCGGGGTTATGGGGTGGGGCTATTCTCGATAGGTTCTAAAAAAACAGTCCAAAATAATCCACTTTATTTGCATTTATCGAAGGTTTGTTCCAGACTTCTGCCCCGATTACACGCGGGTTATTAGTTTCATCACGCAATAATTGACCGAGAATATAGCGGAGCGAAGCGGGGTCATAGACTATTTCCACATGATTTAATAATTTTCCGATTTGCTTGTCCACTTCCACAACTCGGTATTTATTATTCAAAAATGTGCTATCTCCTAGGGGTAGTTGACCCCAGCGGTTAGTTACTAGCGTATCGCCGGGTTCAAAGCTTTGGCTTGGTTGGTCGGTTAAAGGCTCGCCGTATTTCCAACGCGGTTGGGTTTGGGCGTAATTGTTCTGCACCTGCGCCCGAAAACGGGTTTGGTAGGACGCGCTTACAAAACACCAGATTTCTTCGAGAGAATTTAGGCTTTTCAGGCTTTGTAGTGCGTTAAGCTCATCGAGGAAAGTATTGGGAGGGTTGCCGCCATAAGGGAAAGCAACCTCTTGCCCGTTTGATAAAGCGTATAGGTAGGGTTCTTTAGCGGTAGGGAGCAATTGTTGGACGGAGGGCATTTGCTGATTGAAAATCTTGAATAAATCCGCCTGATATTTTCCGCGTAGCAATTGGAGGATGAGAGGAATGCTTCTGAAATAGCCCGCTTCCCGCGCTTGGATAATACCCATCATATTGGCGGCAATGTTCGGCGGAACTCCTATTTTTGCGCTGTCGCCACCGATAGCCGCATAATAGGCTGCCATCAAGCCACTATGCGGGGTGGATAGCGTGACTAACCGCGCCACATCTTCGGGATAATGCCCATTTTGCAGGTATGAACGAGCTACCAATCCCCCCATACTATGCGCTATGATGTCAACTTTAGAAAAATCAATTTTTGGCGCATTATTAGATGAAGCTTTGAAAAAGGAAGAAAGAGCGCGAAATGCCGAGTCTGTTGCGCCCGGACGGGTCATGCTGGCGGGTTTGGTGAGTTTACCACTTGCGCCTAATTCCCGAATCGCCCTTATAAAATCACCTAAGTCTGCCCCTAACTGCCGCATATCCTGTCTCCAGTCGTAGGGATAGGCAAAGAGCGAGACACCGGGAACATAGCCTACCGCTTTAAGAATATCCAGCAAGTTATCGTAGATGTGCGAAACCGGGTCAATTTTGCCGCGAGGGGCAGAGTCGGGCAACCATGTACCCAGTAGCCCCGGCACTACTACTAGCGGTCTCAGCCCATCTTTTAACAGATTTGCGCCCAACTTTGAACCTCATTTTTCCGGTTATCCCAAGTAGAAATAGCGTTTAAACCTAGCCGTATTGTATTTTATATCGTAGAAATAACTCGCTTCGGTTGCGATAGATTGAAAGCAAATCTAGCTTTAGTACCGCCGGGAAGCCAGTTTCTTTTCCGTTAATGATAGATAACTTTCCGCCACCTAGCAACTGCGGAGCGGTAGTCAGGAAAAACTCATCTCCGAATCCATGCGAAAGTAGGGCATAATTCAAGGTGGGTCCCCCCTCTACTAGCAAACGTTTAACCCCTAGCTGTGAGTACAAAATATCCAGCATAACTGCAAGCTCTGGGTTACCCTCTGAATCTAAGCCTACTCTGAAAACCTGAGCCTTTTCTTCCAGCCATTTTAGCGACTCTGCTTTAGCCCCTTCTCCTAAAAAAACCACCCGCGAATCCCGCCCCGCCCACCAGAATTTTTTGTCCTGTGGCAAGTTTCCGTCTTTGCTTATCACACAGCCTAACGGTTGGGGCGATTCTGGGAAATAGTTTGCACGCTCCTCCGCCAGCCAATCCTTGACTATCGGTAGAAAAGGGTCACGTCGGAAGGTAGAAGCGCCACATAAAACCGCATCGGCAGCCGACCTCAATTTGTACATCAAGGTTCTGTCCGTTTCCGAGCCAAGCCCCTCCGCGCTTCCCTCTCCGGTAGTGGCATGTCCATCAAGGCTGCTGACCATGTTGAAATAGATATAGGGTCGCTTCAAGCTGTCAAAGCATATTCCGTCAGCGGGGAAAGCCAGTTCTGGGAGAGAATAAACCGCTTTTGTTTCAATTTCGGTGGGGCTGCTACTATTTAGATGGCTAAAAATACGTTCCAATGCTACTACTCCGGCAAACCGAGAGCCTTTTGCCCAACGAGATGCCCATGATTACTTGCTAGAAAAATAATGGTTGCACTTCGAGGCTGTAAAAGGTAAAATAAATTTATTATGGAAGAAGAGCAAACAACAATTTATGAGCATTTAGGTGGAGACGAGCTTTTCAAAAAACTGGTAGATGCCTTCTACGCCAGAGTTGAAAAAGAGCCGTTACTGCGTCAACTTTTCCCTGAAAACCTTGAACCGGGCAAAAAGTGGCAATTTCTATTTATTACTCAATATTTCGGTGGACCTTCTCGCTATATAATAGAGCGTGGTCATCCTCGGCTACTTATGCGACACATGTCTTTTCTCATTGACCAGTCAGTAAGAGACGCTTGGGTTAACAATATGTTGGCTGCTTTGGACGAAGTAGGCATACCCGAACCTTATAAGTCAGAAATGCGCCAATATTTTGAACAGACCGGCACTTCTATGATTAACCTTGATTTTCACAATCCCCACGACAAATAATAATTTTATATAATTCAATTTTCATGAATGTTTGCGTGGTTATAACCAATATTGTATAATCAAGCCAAGTTCTTACAAGGATACTTCTGTCAAATATGCGTGGCTGATAAAGTATGCCAGCAGGTTAATTTATTGTCAAATTTTACCAACTGCCTAAGTAATTTATACCGTTAAATAGCCTCTCATAGGTCAGTATATTACGGCTTTTACGCACTTAAAATGTTACTGGTTTTTAAAAGCTGCATAGAAAGTGTGAATCAAGAATGCCCCCACTACTTGAAGTGAAAAATCTCAAAACCTACTTTTCTACTCGCGATGGAATGGTAAAAGCGGTTGATGATGTTTCATTCACCATAGATAAAGGCGAAACGTTGGGTGTGGTAGGTGAGAGTGGCTCAGGTAAAAGTGTCACCGCTTTATCTATCCTACGTCTGATACCTAACCCCCCCGGTAAGATTGCTGGCGGTGAGATATTATTTGAAGGGCGTGACCTCTTGAAACTTTCCGATAAAGAAATTCGGAAAGTGAGGGGTAAGGATATTGCAATGATATTCCAAGACCCTATGACCAGCCTTAATCCTGTATTAACAGTCGGACGGCAGTTGAGCGAACCGCTAATAACCCATCTTGGACTGACAAAAGAACAAGCACGCAAAGAAAGTATTAACCTCCTTAAAATGGTGGGTATTCCAAATGCGGATGAGCGCATACGAAGTTACCCGCATCATTTTTCCGGCGGGATGCGCCAACGTGTGATGATAGCTATGGCGCTGGCATGCCACCCTAAATTGGTAATAGCGGATGAGCCAACTACCGCGTTGGATGTTACGATTCAGGCACAAATTCTGGAGCTACTAAACAAACTAAAAGAAGAATTTGGCACAGCCGTAATGATTATTACCCACGCGATGGGTGTTGTAGCGGGTATGTCTGACCGAATTCATGTTATGTACGGTGGTCATATAGTAGAAACTGCTACTGCCGAAGAATTGTTTGATAACCCTCGAATGCCCTATACTATGGGATTGCTTAAATCCATACCCCGCTTGGATGAATCCAGAAAAAGTAAGTTGCAGCCGATTAAGGGTTCGCCCCCCGATTTGTTGGATTTGGGTACTGGCTGCCCCTTTTTGCCACGCTGCGAATACTCGATAGAAGTTTGCGGGAAGCAATTACCAGAGTTATGCAAAGTTAATACTGTAAACAAGTTGGGTATTTATACTCCCGGAAATGCTACTCCAAATAGCAAACTGGAAGTAGCTGAAGGTGAAGATTACGAACGACATTTAATTGCTTGCCATGCGGAAGTGAAAATGGGTGATGCAGTAAGCGTGGAAGCCCCCGCATCCTAGCAGAGATATATGGAATCTGATAATGCAAGACAAAAATAAAGAAACCGGCAACAAGCCGCTGAGTATTGAAACTAAAACGGTGAATCCAAAAACCGATGGGAGCGCGGATGCCGGAAGCGCTCTCCCTAGTTCTGACATTTTATTGAGTATTCGAGACCTGAAAGTTCATTTCCCAATCACGCGCGGCATTATCTTCCAGCATAAAGTTGGGGCAGTTCGCGCCGTTGATGGGGTTAGTTTTGACGTGAAGCGCGGCGAAACGCTTGGTTTGGTAGGTGAATCGGGTTGCGGCAAAAGCACTACCGGGCGGGCGATTCTGCGCTTGAATAACCCTACCAGTGGTCAAATGTATTTTAACGGTGAGGATATTACCCTTATCAAGGGTAAGAATCTAAAACAAATGCGCCGTAATATGACCATGATTTTTCAAGACCCTTACGCCTCTCTTAACCCACGTATGACAGTAGCGAATATCATCAGTGAGCCTCTAATCATACATGGGCTGGCAAGCGGGAAAGCCCGTCAGGAAAGAGTTGAGCAATTACTGGAACAGGTGGGTCTTAGCAAATATTTTACCAACCGCTACCCTCACGAGTTTAGCGGTGGGCAACGCCAGCGCATCGGTATTGCGCGTGCGCTTGCCGCCAACCCAAGCTTTATTGTGGCGGATGAGCCAGTTTCAGCGTTGGATGTTTCAATTCAGGCGCAAATTGTGAACTTGATGGAAGATTTGCAGGCACAATATGGCTTGACTTACCTCATAGTGGCACATGACCTTTCGGTGGTGCGGCATATTAGCAATCGTGTTGCAGTAATGTATTTGGGCAAGATAGTTGAATTATCAGACCGTGATGAGTTATATATACGCCCCTCCCATCCCTACACCGTGGCGCTTTTATCGGCTGTACCGATTCCTGACCCTAAGATAGAGAAAAAGCGACAACGGATTATTCTGACCGGAGATGTGCCAAGCCCGGTTAATCCGCCGAGTGGTTGCCGTTTCCATACGCGCTGTCCGCTGACTCAGATGATATGTAAAGAAGTAGAACCAGAGTTTCGCAATATTGGTAGCGGTCACTTTTCTGCCTGTCATTTTGCCGAAGATGTAGCAAGCGGTTCTGTCAAAGTTACATCCTCTAAACTTTAACTTGCCTTCTCTTGAGTGTGGCTGGCTTTTAGGATGCGGTTGTCCACTTTTCTCTAAAGTGACTTGCCTTTTAGCAATTGTGCAAAGTGTTCTAGCGCTTCTTTTTCTTCACGGGTAAGATTAGCTGGCAATTTAGCAATTAACTTGACATAAAGCGAGCCATGCTCATCGGGATTTCCGATTATTACAGGCATACCGAGATTAGATAATCGAATCTGATTGCCGTTCTGTGAATGTGGGTTTACCTTTATGGCGATGCGTTTGCCGCGCAACAAATTTACCTGCACTTCTCCGCCCAATATCATGGTACTCAAGGGTACTTCAATACTGGTATATAAATCTGCACCTTTGCGTTCAAACTCAGGTTGAGCTTGTATTTTAACTTTAAGGTAAATATCCTGACCACCTCTACCAAGCCCTGCCAGACGTATTTTAGAACCGTTATCAACCCCTACCGGAATCGCTACTTCAACATGTCGGTTTTTCCCGGAAGAGTCTTGTAATTCAAGAGTGCGTTTAGTTCCATTATAGGCTTCTACCAGACTAATTTCCACCTCATATTCAGGCTGGGCTTGCTCCGCTACGGAATCTCTAAATCCCCGATTCCCGCCACCTTTAGACCTCATCGAATTGAATAGGTCTCCAAATGGACTATTTGCGCCAAACATGTTGCCTAAATCATCCATATTAAAATTCCGCCCTTCATAATTTGCGCCACTCGCGCCTCCCTGCCGGAAGAAAGAGTCAAAGGGCATTCCGCCAGCGGATTTCTCATAATCCCGGAAATTCATTCCAAAATCATCGTATTTGCGCCGTTTTTCAGTATCACTGAGAACCTCGTAAGCTTCGTTAATCTCTTTAAATTTCTCAGTAGCTTGGGGGTTATTTTTGTTTAAATCGGGGTGGTACTGGCGTGCCAATTTTCGGAAAGCTTTTTTGACATCCGCGTCACTCGCCTTTTTTTCCACACCCAGAATTTTATAATAATCTTTTGCTTCGGACGATTTCATTTTTCTACTAACCTCCATTATTAGATTTAGCCAGATTAATTTTAATACTCCTAAGTAATCACAGCAATAGCAGATGCCATATTAGTTGACATAACTATATATGAGTTATATTTGAATATGGATAACTTCTAATGCACATTTTAGAATAAATAGCAGCTTGAGATTATCTACCAAATATGATAATATTTAGCGGTCTTGGGGAAATGTTGGAATTGGCAGACAAGCATGACTTAGGATCATGTGCCGAAAGGCGTGAGGGTTCGAGTCCCTCTTTCCCCATATTAGCTACGATAAGGGCGTTCCGAACGTCCTTTTTTTATTTTAAGGTTTCCCTTTGAACTCAAAATAACTTACCAAAACCTCACTATATCATCATCATATTATATTCCAATGATTTAACGGACTGAAATGGCTACAAGTCCGAGGCAATTATTGTAATATGTAATTGTACGAGTATAGTTCAATGATGAAACAGTATATGACCGAGAGAGACAAGGAAAATGGCACATAATCTTTTTGATACACTTCAAACCTTTGAAATCAATGGTGGGCGCACCGGACAGTATTATTCACTGCCACAATTAGAGAAGGCAGGCGTAGGTTCTATTTCTCGCCTTCCGGTCAGTATTCGCATCGTACTTGAATCGGTGCTGCGAAATTATGACGGTCAGAAAATACTTGAAAAAGACATTTATAACCTTGCCACTTGGAAACCGAACGCTTCCCGCACTGATGAAATTCCCTTTGTAGTAGCCCGCATTGTTTTACAAGATTTTACCGGAGTGCCTTTGCTGGCTGACCTTGCCGCAATGCGCTCTGCTATCCAGAAATTAAATAAAAATCCGGGCGTTATCGAGCCGCTTGTGCCGGTTGATTTGGTGGTTGACCACTCAGTACAGGTTGACTTTTCTGGGGATAACGATGCGCTACGCAAGAATATGGAACTGGAATTCGAGCGCAATGCGCCACGCTATCAGTTTATGAAGTGGGGCATGCAGGCTTTCAAGAGCGTTCGCGTAGTACCGCCCGGCACTGGTATTGTGCATCAGGTAAACCTTGAGTATTTGGCGCAAGGCGTTCTGGAAAATGAGGGCGTTTATTATCCTGATACGGTGGTGGGTACAGACTCGCACACCACGATGATTAACGGTCTTGGCATTGTAGGTTGGGGCGTTGGCGGCATCGAAGCGGAAGCCGGTATGCTAGGGCAGCCTGTGTACTTCCTAACTCCCGATGTAGTGGGCGTGAACTTGACCGGCTCCTTGCGCGAAGGCATAACCGCTACCGACATGGTTTTGACCATCACCGAGACTTTACGCAAGCACAAGGTAGTCGGCAAGTTCTGCGAATTTTTCGGCGAGGGCGCATCCAGCCTGTCCCTAACAGACCGCGCTACTATCGCCAATATGGCTCCTGAATACGGCGCAACTATGGGCTTTTTCCCGGTGGATGATGAAACCATCGCCTATCTGAAAGCAACCGGGCGTAGCGATGAGCAAGTAGAAACGGTAACGGCTTATTGCAAAGCGCAGGGTATTTATGGCTTCCCTATTAAGGGTGATATTGATTATAGCTCGGTGGTGGAAATTGATTTGGCTTCAATCGAGCCGAGCGTAGCAGGTCCCAAACGTCCGCAAGATAGAGTCCGATTGGTCGCCCTGAAAGAGACTTTCAACAGCCTATTGGCTAAGCCCGTAGCCGAAAATGGTTATGCCAAAGCCCCTTCCGAAATTGCCGCTTCGGTGCAAGTCAATGAACATGACTATAGCCTGAGTAATGGGGACGTGCTGATTGCGGCTATCACTTCTTGCACCAACACCTCAAATCCCGGCGTGTTATTGGCGGCAGGCTTGGTGGCGAAAAAGGCGGTTGAACATGGCTTGAGCGTTTCTCCCAAAGTCAAAACCTCCATCGCGCCCGGTTCGCGGGTAGTTACCGAATATCTCAAAGCTGCCGGATTACAACCCTATCTTGATAAACTCGGCTTCAATATTGTGGCTTATGGCTGTACCACCTGTATTGGTAACTCAGGTCCACTTGACCAGAATATTGAAGAAGCGGTGTTGAAGGGCGATTTGGTAACTGCCAGCGTGTTGAGCGGTAATCGCAACTTTGAAGCGCGGGTACATCCCAATATTAAAGCCAACTTCCTGATGAGTCCGCCGTTGGTGGTGGCTTTTGCGTTAGCAGGGCGCGTAGATATTGACCTTACTACCGAGCCTGTCGGCAAGGATAAAGAGGGTAACGCGGTTTATCTGAAAGATATTTGGCCCACCAATGCCGAAGTAAAAACGTTGCTAGGCGTGGCGCGTGACCCCAAAGTTTACCGCCGACTCTACGGTAATTTTGTGGAAGAGAACGACCTGTGGATGCAAATTCCTAGCAACTCCGGTGATGTGTACGAATGGGATCGCGAATCCACCTATATACAAGAGCCACCTTTCTTCCTAGATTTAAGCGCGGAACCGAGCGCAATAACCAACGTTACGGGCGGAAAATCGCTGGCTATCTTCGGTGACTCGATTACCACCGACCACATCAGCCCTGCCGCCTCAATCAAAAAGAACTCACCTGCCGGTAAATATTTGCTGGAAAAGGGAGTTGCCTTCGAGGATTTCAATACCTACGGAACACGGCGCGGCAACGACCGGGTGATGTTACGCGGTACTTTCGCCAATGTACGTATCAAGAACCAGATGGTTCCGGGCGTAGAAGGCGGCGTGACCATCTACCAACCGACTGGCGAGCAACTGCCCATCTTCGATGCAGCGATGAAATATCTCGAAGCGGGTACTCCGCTCTTCATTTTCGCCGGGCAAGAATACGGCACAGGTAGCTCTCGCGACTGGGCGGCGAAAGGCACAAGCTTACTGGGCGTGAAGGTGGTGGTAGCGGAGAGTTTCGAGCGCATCCATCGCAACAATTTGGTGGGTATGGGCGTGTTGCCTTGCCAGTTCAAAGAGGGCGTGAACGCACGCACCTTGCAACTGGACGGCACCGAATCTTACGAATTGCTGGGCTTGGAAGACCCGAATCTAAAACCGCAGCAAGACGTTACGCTGGTTATCAAACGGGCGAATGGTGAAACGTTGCAGGTGCCGGTAATATCACGCATTGATACCCCAATCGAACTGGAATACTACCGTCACGGCGGTATCTTGTCCTATGTATTCCGCCAATTGGTAGCTAAAGCTTAATTAAACAGCCTTTGGTAATGCTAGAGTGGCTCGGTTTGCGCCGAGCTATTCTCTTTTCACATTTAAAAGAGTTGGCTCTATGAAACGAGCTTCAATAAATATTAAGCATCGTTGAATTGTTCGGACGAATAGAGAGGGTTTAGCATGGCATCTAGGCAAAGTACCGTTGATTACATTGTCGAACAAATTGCAGAAGCAGGCACAGTCTATGCAAAAAAGATGTTTGGCGAATATGGGATATTTTGCGACGGAAAGATGGTGGCATTGGTTTGTGACGACCAACTTTTTGTCAAACCTACCGCAGTGGGGAAAGCCTACATCGGTGAATTTGTAGAAGGGAGTCCGTACCCCGGTGCAAAACCATATTTGCTTATTACAGGTGACAAGTGGGATGACCGCGACTGGTTAGTAAAGCTCCTACAAATCACCACGCCGGAATTGCCATTACCCCAAAAGAAGCTCAAGAAGTCGGTTAAGCGCAAAGAGTAAAAAACCAAAAGTGCCGCAACTTGGGGTGCAGGGGAAATTCCCCTCCGAGGTAATAATGGTGTCCCCTATACTTCCTCTAACAATTATTTTGCTGAATTTGGAAAGCTGACGGATTGGTCCCACTACTTTGGCATCAAAAAACTTGTTAGGGCTTTTTCCTATTGAACTGGGTCTAGTCGGGCAAATAGTCGTTGGACAACAGCACACCAATGTCCAAACGCATTTCCCCTGTTTTAAAAGGTAAAATTGACCTGTTCCAACTCCTAAAGTGGTACAATTATAGAGCGTACTAGCCTTTCACAACGGGAGGGAAAAGAATGGATACTGGCAAATCACATGGTTGGGGCTTTATTGGCGCGAGCGATATTGCCCGCACCGCTATGATTCCGGCTATTCGGTCACAATCTCATAATTTTGTAAAAGCGGTTATGAGCAGCAATCTGGAGCGTGCCAAACAATACGCTTTGGAAACAGATATTCCCGCCGCGTATGACTCGGTGGAAGCACTTCTTGCCGACCCTGACATAGCTATTGTTTACATCAGTACCACTAACGAATTGCATCATTCCCAAACTCTTGCTGCCGCCAAAGCCGGAAAGCATGTTTTATGCGAAAAGCCTCTTACCATGTCAATTGAAGCTGCAAACGAAATGGTAAAGGCTTGTCGGGATGCTGGTGTAGTCATGGGTATTAACCACCATTTGCGTAATGCGGCGGCACATCGCACAATGCGCCGCATGATTGCAGAGGGTAAAATTGGGCAGCCGCTAGCAGCGCGGGTATTTCATGCGGTCTATCTTCCGCCGCGTTTGCAGGGCTGGCGCTTGCATAAGCCTGAAGCGGGTGGCGGAGTTATTCTGGATATTACGGTGCATGATACCGATACCTTGCGCTTTGTGCTGAATGACGATGTGGAGTCGGTAACCGCTTTTTCTTTACAACAGGGTCTAGCGAGTGGTGCAGTGGAAGATGCGGTGATGGGTGTTATGCGTTTCCGAAGTGGTCTGCTGGCTCAATTCCACGATGCTTTTACCATTAAGCATGCCGGAACGGGTTTTCAGGTTCATGGCACCGAAGGTTCTTTATTTGCAGAGGGCGTAATGCAGCCCAACCCACCGGGCAAAGTCTTTTTGCATTGTGATGGTAAAGTCGAGGAAGTGGATACCGGCGAACATGAAGATGTCTATATGATAGGTGTGCGAAACTTCGTGCAGGCGGTAGAAGGGCAGGGTAGTCCCTCTGCTACGGGTGAGGATGGCTTGCATTCTCTGGCGGTGGCGCTGGCAGCACAAGAATCGGCGCGGACGGGCGCCAGCGTCAGAGTACGCTATCGGTAGCTCTTAACTTCTGGATTAATCTACATTACTGAAGGCAAGCAACAATAAATTTTGCTAATATAATAAGAAAGCTCGCCCACTAGACCGTTGGTATTAAAATGGGTTGGTTTTCTGCTATAATATTAGGGGTTTTAAGGGAAGTATGAGAAAAACACGGTCATTAAGAGCGGTATAACAGTATATTCCAAACACATTAGCCGCTGTAATCGAAAACGGGTTGAGCTTCTATGTTACATAGAGAGAGGATATAATGCAAAATATATTATTACGCAATAACGTTAACATCCTTGGAGAAGGAACAAAAACAATTGTATTCGGACATGGCTTTGGTTGCGCTCAAAATATCTGGCAATTAATGATACCCTATTTTGAGAAAGACTATCGCATTGTGTTATTCGACTATGTAGGTTCTGGAAATTCGGATTTCACAGCCTATGACCCTGAACGCTATAAAGACCTACATGGCTATGCAAAGGACTTACTAGAGATACTTGACACATTAAATATAGGTCCGGTTATTTTTGTTGGACATTCTGTGAGCGGTATGATTGGGCTGCTGGCATCTATTCAAAAACCGGAGTATTTTGAATCTTTAATAATGCTTAGTCCTTCTCCACGCTATCTTAATGATAAGCCCGCTTATTATGGAGGTTTTGATGAGAGTGATGTAAAAGAATTGCTCAGAATGATGGAGAAAAGCTTCATTGGCTGGGCAAGTTTGAATGCGGCAGGTCTGATGAATAACCCTGACCGACCAATACTGGCGAAGCGCCTAGAGGATGCTTTTTGCGCTGAGGATCCTCTAATTATGAGAAATTTTGCAGAGGCTACTTTTTTATCAGACCATAGAAAAGACCTGCCAAATGTTACTGTTCCTTCATTGATTATCCAATGTTCGTTGGACAGCGTAGTTCCCATTGAGGTAGGAGACTATCTTCATGAGAATATAAAGAATAGTGTGCTGGAGGTTATGGAATCAAAAGGGCATTATCCCAATATAAGCGAGCCTAAAAAGACAACTGACATCATCTTGAAGTTCTTGTCATCTGCTACCTCTACTGGAAAAAATCTTTAGAAGATGCGTAGGCTATGAACCACAGAATGGACAATGCCCCATGCGGTTTTATGGTTCTTACAAACCAAGGGTACATAATTGATATAAATCAAACGTTTTTGAAAATGATTGAATATGAATATAACGAAGTGGTTAATAAGCATATTGAATCGTTTCTATCTATTGCAAGCAAACTGATGTTCCACACCCTGTTTTTTCTTCAAATCCAAATTAATGGGAAAGCTGAAGAAACATATCTCACATTTAAAAGCCGACTCGGTAAAGAGGTGCCTTTACTACTAAATGGCAGTCGCGCAAGCGCTGAATTAATTGATTGCATTGCAGTGAGAATGTCTAAACGCGATGAATATGAGCGTGAGCTTCAAGACATTAAAAAGAAGCTAGAGGATTCATACATAGTAGAAACTAAGCTTCGTGAGCTTTTTGAGACAACAATATTCTCAATAAATGAAGGAATCATTGTAACTGACACTCAGGAAAAAATCACGCTCATGAATCCTGCATCGGAGAATTATACAGGATGGTCAAAGAGAGAAGCCTATGGTAAGGACTTTGCTACCGTATTCAACCATATCAATATGCTTACAAGGGAAAAAGCCCCAAATCCGGTTAATGAGTTGCTTGAAAAAGATATAACAAAAAAAGAATGCCCAATTAACAGTGGTTTGGTTTCAAGGAATGGCTCTGAAATTTATATATCTGGAAACGCTGCTGGAATCCTTTCAAAGAACGGGAAACTTACAGGGGTTGTGGTGATATTTAAGAATATCACAAAAGAATATACTCAAGAGAAGGACATTGAGGGATTTCTGGAGGTAAACCTAGATATACTTTGTGTTTCAGATACAACTGGTAATTTTCACAAAGTGAATAGAAAATTTAGAGAAATACTAGGCTACAGAGCAGAAGAGGTGGAAGGCAAAAGTTTATTGTCTTTTGTGCATGAAGAAGATATTTCGGATACTCTGGTTGTGCTTGGAGAATTAAACGATGGGAAAATGGTATCCGGTTTTATGAATCGATATCGTCATAAAGACGGTACTTATAGATATATCGAATGGTATAGCCAACCCGGAGCTGGAAAGTTCATATATTCCTCAGCTAGAGATGTTACAGAAAAACAGAAGAAAGTAACTGAAGCATTGAGACTCAGTGAGGAAAAATATCAGTTCATCACAGAAAATATGTTTGATGTCGTATGGGTTATAAACCTGAGCAAAGGTAAATATACCTACATTAGCCCATCCGTTGAACAGCAAACTGGATTCAGCGTGGAAGAGTCGTTAGAGCAAAGCTTGGAAGATTTCATGTCGCTTGAATCAGTGATAAAGATAAGGAATTATATTTCAGCCGGAATGGAACATCTGAAAAACCATCCTGATTCCTCCTATAGCGCTATAAATGAAATACAGAAGCTTTGCAAAAACGGCAACATGATTTGGGTTGAGGCTTCCACAAGGATGCTTTACAATGCAGAGTATGAAATTGAAATCATTATAGCGAGCCGCAATATCGAAGAGAGAAAACAAGCGGAAGCCTTGAAATACGTAAGCTACCATGACCAACTGACTGGTCTCTACAACAGGCATTTCCTTGAAACTATCATTGGACAGGAAATGGAGAGTGCAGACCGCTATAATCAGCCTCTTTCCTTAGCTGTACTGGATTTGGATCATTTCAAGCAAGTCAATGACACATGGGGACATCCTATTGGGGATGAATTATTGAAGCTTACTGCTGATACTGCAAAAAAGAATTTACGCGCCTCGGATTTTTTAATCCGGTTTGGCGGAGAAGAATTTGTTTTTTTGATGCCTCAAACTGGCATTGATGGAACAGTCAGCGCACTTGATAAGATACGTGCTGCAATAGAGAACAATAATCATCCTGTTACAGGAAAACAAACCGTTAGCATTGGTGTTGCTGAGCGCATAAAGACCGAATCTTTCCAAGATTGGTACAAGCGAGCAGATAAAGCGCTTTACCGCGCAAAGCAAGAAGGTCGAAACCGCATTGTGCGGTACTCATAAGCTTTCGAGTGAAAACGATGGTAGTGATAAATCTCACTTTTTTACTTTCCGGGGGGAGAAGAGATGACGATTAACTCGATGATTGGCGCGAGAGTCAAGCGCAAGGAAGATTTGCGCCTGATTACTGGACGTGCTATCTACGTTGACGATGTCAAGCTACCTAATATGTTGTATGCTAGTTTTGTCAGAAGTCCCTACGCGCATGGGCGTGTGACGGGCTTGGACTTCCTCAACCGGGTTCCCGATTGCCGGATTTTTCGTTGGGATGATTTTAAGGACACAATCAAGTTTAACCCGGTGTATCGCCGCTTACCAAATCGTCCGTATCTTTCTGATGGTGTGGTACGTATGGCTGGTGAAATGGTGGCGTTGGTAGTGGCTCCCACCGCTGCTGCTGCTGAAGATCAGGCAAATGACATATTGGTGGATATTGAGCAACTCCCTGTAATTGTGAATCCTGAAGAAGCCTTAAAAGCTGATGCGCCTACTGTTTACAGCGCTTTGCAGTCCAATCTGGCTAAAATGACGGAGAACGGCAACCGGGCGGCAGTTGCCTCTGCTATAGATGCCTGCCCGATAATAGTAGAAGAACGGATATATAACCAGCGTTTGGCTGCCATTTCGCTTGAAACCAGAGGCATAGTAGCGGATTACAACCAAGGCACTGGGCAACTTACCGTTTGGCTTTCCAATCAAGCTCCTCACCTCTCGCGCAGTATATTCGCTGATGTTTTGAATCTGCCCGAACATCGGGTGCGGGTAATTGCGCCTGAAGTCGGCGGCGGGTTTGGCGCTAAAATTGCAGTGTATCCCGAAGAGATAATCGTGGCAGCAGCGGCTGTAAAACTGGGCTGTTCTATTAAATGGGTAGAGAATCGCACCGAAAACCTGATGGCTACCTATCATGGGCGTAATCAGATTGATTATGTGCGTATCGGCGCAACCGAGGAAGGCATCATAAAAGGGCTGGAGTTGCGATTGGTAGCTGATATAGGCGCCTATGCAAACGATGAGTCTTTGCTGATACCTTCCTTAACCGCACTTATGGCATCGGGCTGTTATGCCATCGAAAATATCTATACCCGCATCGAGTATGTTTTTACCAATACTACTCCTATGACGGCTTATCGTGGGGCAGGAAGACCGGAAGCCAGTTATTTGGTTGAGCGGGTTATGGATGCGCTGGCAGCCCGTTTGCAACTTGACCCGCCCGAAGTGCGGCGGCGCAATTTCATAAAGCCAGACCAGTTCCCTTACAAATCCCTCACTGGCGCAACTTACGATAGCGGCGATTATCTGAATACAATGGAGCTTGCCCTTCAAACGTTCGGATATGAAGAAATGCGGCGTGTGCAGTCACAGCGGAGGGCTGAAGCTGGTGACCAACTTCCACACAAATTGATGGGTATCGGGATGGGTAGCTATGTGGAACGCGGCTCGATGGGTTACGAAAACTCGGTAATTCGCGTTCATCCCGATGGAAGCGTAATGGTTTTTACCGGAACATCCCCACATGGGCAGGGCGGTGAAACCACCATGGCGCAGATAGTAGCTGACACTTTAGGTATAAGCATGGATCGGGTTGAAGTCTCACATGGCGACACCAAAGAAACTCCTTATGGGCAAGGTACTTATGGTAGCCGCAGTGTAGCGGTGGGTGGCTCTGCTGTAAGACTCGCATCTTTATCGGTGCGCGATAAGATGGTCAAACTGGCAGCGCATATGCTGGAAGCCTCCGAAAATGATATTGAGGTAGCAGATGGAACTTTTAGCGTAAAAGGCGTACCGGGAAGTTCCCGCTCTTTTAAAGAAATAGCGCGTACCGCTTACCAACCTGCCCGCCTTCCTGCCGATATGGAGATGGGGTTGGAATCGAGTCGCTACTTCAACGCCCCCGATCTAACTTTTCCTTTTGGCACACACATTTGCGCGTTAGAAATCAATACCGAAACAGGAGAAGTTGAATTTATCAAGTATGTTTCGGTTGACGATTGCGGCAATGTCATCAACCCGATGATAGTAGATGGACAGATACACGGCGGTTTGGCGCAGGGCATTTCACAAGCCCTCTATGAGGAAGTGGTCTATGATGAGGATGGACAGCTTTTGAGCGGTAGCCTCATGGATTATACTTTTCCCACCGCTACCGAATTACCCGCCTATGAACTGAACCGCACCTTTACTCCAAGCCCGCTTAATCCGTTGGGTTCAAAGGGTATTGGCGAGTCTGGCGCAACTGGCTCGCCTCCGGCAGTGGTAAATGCGGTGTTGGATGCGCTGCGCCCCTATGGTGTCACAAATCTGGATATGCCATTACGCCCTGAAAAGCTGTGGAAGATAATATCTGGACTTAATTAAATACCTGCTTGCCAATCGGTGGTGCGATATAGCTCAAGCTTTTTGCGCTACCGATTCCCCTATTCTCAAATTTCTGCCTACGGTATGTTCAAGTGTTGTTAAATCAACATTAATACTCAAATTAATTTTAAAAATGTCTTGATTTTCAGTGAAAAATCCTATATCATATTTATGACGCACTGCGTCATAAGATTGGCTAATTACATACAAGAGGTGATAAGCTTATGGCAACTGAAGTAAAGCAAGACGAAGTGAAATCTGCCGCAGATAGCATCGCTAACATTATCCGACAATTGGTAAATTTACAATTTGAATTAATATCTATTCCTTTAAGCCTTTTGTCAGGTGAATCTCGGAATTCTGCCACCGAAACGCTACGCTCGGCTTTCAAAACAGTACGAGTTGTAGTGAATGATTTTAGTGATATGGTTGATTCGAACTTGGTTCGCAACTTAGATGGCACAGGCAAGGCAGCCAAGTAAGTATTCCGGCAAAAACACACGCAATTTTTTAACGGCTGTATAATTTTAGTGCAATTGCGTTAGTAAGGTGGTCTTTGGCAAACCTTGACCACCTTATTTTATTACTTTAAGAATTTCAGCTTTTTGGCAGGTTAAAAAAATCGCCCACCCGCGCTTTTAACTTGAAATAGGAATCGGTGAGTAGTTCAGGCATTGTGCGAGTTTGTGCTAGTACCGGCATAAAATTGGTGTCGCCATTCCAGCGAGGCACAATATGTTGGTGTAGGTGGTCATCTATGCCTGCACCCGCCACTTTGCCCAGATTCATACCCAGATTAAATCCATCCGCACGATAAACCGCTTTAAGCATTGCCACACAACGTTGGGTCAGCTCGAAAATTTCCTGTACAATTTCGGGGGCAAGCGTGGTCAGGTCACTGGTATGTTGGTAAGGCACTACCATCAAATGACCGTTGTTGTAGGGGTAAAGGTTTAGAACGATGAAACTATGTTGCCCTCGATAGAGCAACAGATTAACCGGGTCATTTTCCGGTTCTTCATGCACTTTCTGGCACAACACACAACCGGGTTGTTTTGCTCCCAGAATATATTCTAACCGCCATGGTGTCCAGAGAATATCCACCGAATGGCTCCTCTCAGAAGCGACTCTCCACCGAATTTGCAACGGTGGAGAGCTAAAAGGCTTAATTACTTTTTGAATCCACAGCAAGTAGGAAAGCCGTAGGTATTATCCTTCACAAAAGGCGTTTCACTCTTACCGTTGAGGTCGTAGGAACGCACTTCTACCGACTTATCCCGTGCGGTTGGTTGGAACAAATAATACAGGCGTGTGCCATCTACGCTGAAAGTTGGGTTTAGGCGTGTGCCGGCTTCAAGACCACCTTCTCCGGCAATAATTTTAATCGGCTGACCTGCTCCATCCAGATTTACCAGTTGAATACCGGCGAAATCTTTGGTAATGAAGGGAACTGCCACCCGTTTACCATCTGCCGAATATGCCGGACTCATTCGGTAATAGGGTTTGCTGGTAAGGAATGCCACACCTTCTGCGCCATTATTAATATATGCCGCCAGCATGCTATCTGCGCTTCTATTGTTGTTATCTTCGATAGTCGTTAGCGTCTTCAATCCGCTTCCATCTCGATTTACGCTGTACAAGTTAGAAACCTGATTAGGCATCGGCGTAGGGCTAGGCGTTGCGGTAGGTGTAAGAAGCGGAGTTGTTGACGTGCCACTCGCAGTTGTAGTTGCAACCGTAGTAGGGTTATTGCTCGGCAACGGACTGGGCGTAGGTGTCAAGAAAGCTGCATTTAAATCTAGACCAGCAGATAGGTAATTAGCGTTGGGAGTGCCATAGAAAATAATGTTCTTTCCATCAGGAGTGTACGCTGGGAACCAAGCTCCTAAATTATTAGGCAAGGTTACTTGTCGTACTGTCGCGCCCAATTTAGGCTCAACCGTAAACGCTACCAAATTCCGCAGCGAGAAAAACACAATCTCATTACCGTCCGGCGACCAATTCTGCCCAATCGCATCATACGCGATTGCTTGCTCATCACTGGGCTTACCGTCAGCATTGATTATATATAATATACGTACAGAACCATCATTGTTCGGACCACGCCCATCTTTAGCAGTTTCCGAACGCAAGAAGGCAATTTTCTTGCTATCCGGCGACCACACGGGGGAAAAGCTATTATAAGCCAGCGTATGAAGCCCTGAACCGTCATAGTTAACTATCTGTACGCCCGCATTCTGGGCGGTAAAAGCAATTTGCTTTCCATCTGGCGACCACACCGGATTAGATTTAATTTCAGGCGTATTGGTCAGTTGCATCGCATCAGAACCATCCGGATTAGCGGTGAAAATCTGTTGCCCTTTCTGTGGGTCAGGCGAAGCTAGGAACAAAACCCGATTACTGGCTTGGTTTGCCGAGGGTTGGGGCGGCGCTACGTATGAACCGGCGGTTGGGGTAGGTGCAACAGTCGGTAGGGGAACAGCAGTTGCTTGCGCTTTAAAGCTGAAGCCATCTGTAGCACGATAAAACAACGCCAACACTACAATAATTACTGGTAGTCCGATTATAAGCCCCCATCCGAAATTTTCGCGAATAGTATTCCACAAATCACGCTTTGGAGGCGGTAAGTTACCGGACGCTTTGTTACGCCGTGAAGGCGTTTCCTGTACCAACGGACCTGCGCCCGGTTTATGACTCCTAGGGGGTTTGGTTTTTTTGTCTGCCATTAGCCTTTAAATGCTCCTGAAACATTCTTTTTCATAGTAAGAACTATAATATTACAGGTTGAAGCCCTGCCTGTCAAAAATCTGAATGTCAGTATGAATTCAGAGAAACGGTAAGAAATTAAGAGAATTGAAGTTCTGACAAACACTGTTGAAAAGGATTGAGGCGATGAGAATGCCAGGTCTGAAATAAACAGAGCAGATTGAAAATAGTTTTGCTGCCTTCCTCACTCCGGCTACCGCCACTTAGCTTGCGGCGTACTACCACAGGTCGAATTTGTTGTTCCGCCAGATTGTTATGCCCGCTCAATCCCTCCACCACCACATACTGAAATAGCTCATCCTGATGACGTAAAATAAGTTGGGCTTTAGCGTGACAGGGATGATTAGCCGCATCGCTGCCGGATGGCAAGACCGTGAGCTTGGGTACGCATCGTGCTACTGCTGACGGGGTATTGTCCTTCGTACTGGATACCGCCGGGGTTGCGCCGGGAGATTACGCCGTCGTAGGCTACGGCAACCGCTCGGAGATGCAAGTGGTAAACATTCTGACGGTTACGGCGAGCTAAACAATTCTAAACAAACGCCTCCCTTTTCCTTGCTTTGAAGGCTTGGAAGAGGGAGGTTTTTGTTTGGGTATAAAAAGAATCAGGGTTTCCCCTGAAGCAAAGCAACCGTCTTTGTGGTAAATTGAATTGTGTGTATTTGCGTTTTGCTTGAATGTGATTATGAAGATTGCAGCACATAAGGGGAGAGATTATGGTTGACGCTATTCCAAAACAAAGACGTTTAGCAATTGCATTTGCGGCTCTCGCGCTGATATTTGCGGCGTTTCTGGTGAGCGGACATCCGGCACAGGCAGTGGATAACTGCAACTTGGCGGCGTTGAAAGCTATTGTTAGTACAGGTGGCACTCTCGACTTCAATTGCGCCACCGATACTACCATCACGCTGGATGGGCAACAAACCATTGCCAATGACCTGAACCTGACCAACACCGGCGTGGGCAAATTGATTATCAGCGGGGCAACCACCTACCGGATTTTCTACGTCAACACCGGCAAAAGCCTATCCCTCACCAATCTTAACCTAACCAATGGCTACGTTACCGGTTCCGGTGATGGTTATGGGGCGGCTATTTATAACCATAACGGGACGGTGACAATCACCAATTCCAGCCTGTCCGGCAATTCCGC
>NZ_JBAXHI010000039.1:0-36198 GCF_037138995.1 Candidatus Chlorohelix sp.
CTGTTGCGGCTTCCGGTACTTTTCGCGACAGACAAGCTAGTGAGCCAAAGACTCTTGACCCCGGCTTGATTACTGATAACGTTAGCATTCGTATTGCTCAGAACATTTTTCAGGGTTTGATTGAACTTGACAACAACCTGAATGTTGTACCGGCTGCGGCTGAAGCCCTGCCCACCGTTTCGGCGGATGGCAAGACCTACACTTTCAAGCTGAAAAAAGGTTTGAAGTGGAGCAACGGTGACCCGTTGACCATCAAGGACTTCGTGTACGCTTGGAACCGGGTAGCTTGGTTGGGCGCAGATGCACAGTATTCTTTCATTTTCTCCCTGATTAATGGCTTTGATGCTATTAGCCAAGAGAAAGATGCAGCAAAGCGTACTGCCGCTACCGTTCCGGGTATCAAACAGGTGGATGATTACACTGTTGATGTTACCCTCACTGAAGCTGCTGCTTACTTCTTGACTGAAGCTTCTCTTTGGTCATACTGGCCCGTAAACCAAAAGGCAGTGGAAGCTGCTGGCGGTAAAGCCGACCCGAAGAATACTTGGTCAACCGATACCAAAACCCTTGTTACCAACGGACCTTTCGCGGTTACCGAGTGGAAGCACGATGTCAATATGACGCTCGCGCCAGACCCGAACTATGCCGGAGCCGACAAAGCGAAAATCAGCAAAGTAACCGTTGACTATATCAAGGAAGATGCCACTGCCAAACTGAAGTTTGATAACGGCGAACTTGATGACACAACCGTTCCGGTAGCTGATATTCCCGCGACCAAGAAGGATGCCAAGTATAAGGATTCCTACAAGGAATTCCCACAGGCTCGCATCACTTGGATTGCTTTCAATATGAGCGGAGACAACGTTTTTGCCAAGAATCTGAAACTGCGCCAAGCTTTCTCCTACGCAATTGACCGTCAGTTAATCACCGATGGCGCATTGCAGGGGTCGGCTCTGCCTTCTACTATTCTGATACCTTCCGGTATTCCGGGAGCTAAACAGCTTGATACCTATGCGCTCAGCAAGGATAAAGCACAGCAAGCTCTTAAGGATGCTGGATACGACACGCCTGCTAAGCTGAAGGACTTGGAAGATGCCATCAATGGCTACGGCAACGGCAAGAGCGGTGGCATTGCTTTCAATGCTGACAGCAGTTCCAACAAAGCCGTCTGGGAGAATGTTCAGCAGCAGCTTAAGACCACTCTGGGTCTTAATATTAACCTGAACCCAGTTGCAACTTTCAAGGAATTCTTGGAACGTCGCGACACCAATCATGAGTTCCAAGGAATTTATCGCGGCAGTTGGGGCGCTGACTACCCGGATGCTCAGAACTTCTACACCGCCTTGTTCCAGTCCAAGTCTGGTACCAACCAGAGCCAGTACAAGAGCGATGCGTACGATGCTCTAGTATCTAAGGGCGACCTTGCCAAAACTCCGGCGGAACGCGCTGCTTTCTATCAGCAAGCTGAAGCTCTGCTACAAGCTGACGCGGCTTACATACCGATTTTCACTGGTATTGAAGTGCGCTTGCTTAATCCTAAAGTTCAGGGCTACGGTTATAACGCCCAGAACCCTTATCAGTGGAAGTATATGACTATCAAGCCATAACTTTTTACTGACGAACTTTGAAGCGCCGGTCTAACTAAGGTCGGCGCTTCTTGCATTCAAGTAAGTTGCTTTTGAAGCAAAAAAACTGATAAAATCTTATATATTTACCTTAAATAGGCTTTATATTGCAATTTTAAGGGAATACTGCTAAATTTGCTCCTTACACTAATCATTGCAAATGATTGCAAAATGAGATTCCTTTGTCCGGAAGAAACCTATGATAAAATATTTCATTCGCCGCATTCTTTGGATAATCCCGGTCTTTTTGGGGGTAACGCTTATTACCTCTACCTTTATGCACTTGCTACCGGGAAGCCCTTTTACCAGCGATAAATTATCGCCGGACGCTCAGCAGAGAATCTTGGCTGCCTACGGTCTAGATAAACCCATTTGGGAGCAATACATAATTTATGTGTTTAACTTTGTTCGTGGGGACTGGGGTATAAGCCTGTCCCAACAGATGGGTCGCCCTGTTAGCACTATCATTGCAGAGCATATCGGCTATAGCCTTCAGGTAGCGGTAATTGCCATCTCTACCGTAATTATAGTTGGAGTCCCTTTTGGTATAATCGCTGCTTTGAATCATAACAAATGGCTAGATTACTTGGCTACCGGCGTATCTCTTTTTTTCTACTCCATACCTTCTTTCGTTCTTGGCATCTTAACCCTAATCCTGATTCTATGGTCTAACAATACCTTTGGCTGGACTACTAAATTAACCAACACAAACCCGACCTTTGTTGATTTGTTGATTCCGGGTATTGTGCTTGGTATTCGCCCCGCTAGTATTGTAACCCGCCTTACTCGCGCTAGTATGCTTGAAGTGTTGGGTCAGGATTATATTCGCACTGCCGGCGCAAAAGGCTTGAGCCGTCGCATGATAATTACTCGTCATGCTCTCAAAAACTCCCTTATTCCAATTGTAACGGTGCTAGGAGATGAGTTTGGCGGTTTAGCGGTGGGTAGCGTAACAATTGAAACAGTTTTTGCTATTCCGGGTATTGGCTTTTACCTAGTTTCCAGTATAGAGTCTCGCGATTACTCAATGATTTTGATTACCACTGCGCTATATGCAATGATTGTAGTTGTGGTAAATCTGGTAGTAGATTTGCTATATGGGTTTATTGACCCGCGCATTAAATATTCTACTAGGAAGGTGGGCTAGATGGCAGAAGTAAAAACAGAGGTTGAGGAACAACCCACACCCGATGCGGCTGCCATCGCCGCACAAACGCTAGGCGCCCCTAAAAGCGCGAAACCCTCCAGCCTGTGGCGTGATGCACGCCGCCGCTTTGTAAAGAACAAGTTGGCAATTGCCGGAGTGGTGATAATGCTCATTATCATTATTCCAGTGATTGGCGCAGATGTTTTCCAACGTTACGACCCCACTCTTTCGCAATATGACCGCTCGCCGGGCGCTCCCAAGTTGTATGAGCAGAATTATCAGCCCGCTTCAGAAAAATTCTGGTTTGGCACTGATGGTCAGAACCGCGACCTGTGGGCGCGTATGCTGCATGGTGGGCGCGTATCGTTGCTGGTAGGCGTAGTGGTTCAGGCGATGGTTTTAGGGTTGGGTGTACCGCTAGGACTCATCTCTGGCTTTTTCGGTGGGAAAGTTGACACATTTATAATGTTTATAGTCAACATATTTTACGCATTTCCCTCTATTCTTGCCGGGTTGCTTTTCTTGTCCGCCTTTGGCAGTAGTATCATGTGGGTATTGATAGCAGTAGGGATTGGGCTTTGGCCCCCGATGGCACGCCTTATTCGTGGACAGGTGTTGAGCTTGCGCGAAAAGGAATTTGTAGAAGCTGCTCGCGCTATTGGTGTAAAGAATTCAAAGATAATGTTCCGCCATATATTCCCCAATACTTTGGGACCCATAATTGTATCGGTGAGCTTTGGAGTACCGCAAGCAATCCAGATAGAAGCCTTTTTTGGTTTCATTGGGGTTAGCGTGCCTCCTCCGGCTACTAGTTGGGGTCAACTCGTAAATGAAGGTTTTAAGGCGTTTCAGTCCAACCCTATCACCATCTTGTTAATTCCGGCGCTGGCAATTGCCTTAACCTGTATGTCGTTGAATTTTATCGGCGATGGTTTGCGCGATGCCTTTGACCCCAAGACCAAGAACAAATAAATAAAGCAGGAGTAGTTTGGATGGCTCAACCTCTTCTCGAAGTTAAAAACCTGAAGGTTAACTTTAAAACTGATGATGGCATGGTTAAAGCCGTCAATGATGTATCCTTTTACTTAAACGAGGGTGAAACGCTTGGTATTGTGGGTGAGAGCGGTTCCGGTAAATCGGTGACTAGCCTTGCCATCATGCGCCTGTTGCCTAGCCCTCCTTCACGCATAGACCCTACCAGCCAGCTTATTTTTCGGGGGCGTGATTTGCTAAAGCTCAAAGAGGATGATATGAGGAGGGTACGCGGCAGGGAGATTGCCATGATTTTCCAAGACCCGATGACTAGCCTCAATCCGGTGCTTACAATCGGCAAGCAGATTATGGAGAGCCTGAAGCTTCATTTGAAAATGACCGATACCCAAGCAAAAAGCCGCGCCGTTGAGTTGCTTAAGCTTGTAGGTATTCCTTCCGCTGATAAACGCCTAGGCGATTATCCGCATCAGTTCTCCGGCGGTATGCGCCAACGGGTGATGATTGCGATGGCGATTAGTTGCAACCCAAAATTGTTGATTGCGGATGAGCCAACTACCGCTCTGGATGTAACCATTCAGGCGCAAATTCTTGAATTGCTGAAGAAACTTCGCAGTGAGCTTGGCACTTCGATTATGTTAATTACCCACGACCTCGGTGTAGTGGCGGGTATGTGCGACAGGATTCAGGTGATGTATGCCGGGCGTATCGTTGAAACTGCCAAAGCAAAACCGCTCTATGTGAATCCGCGCCACCCTTATACTATCGGGTTACTTAATTCTATCCCCCGACTGGATGAGCATCGTGCCGAACGTTTAGTGCCAATTATAGGATTACCGCCTGATATGATTACTATGCCACCCGGTTGTTCTTTTGAGCCGCGCTGTGCCTATAGTAATAGCGGGGTATGCCAGAGCAAAGCTCCCCAATTGCGCGAAGTGGAAGCCGAGCATAATTCCGCTTGCTTGTTTGATATAAATAAAGAATCTCCTACCACCGTTAACTTGGTTGAAAAGGTGAAAGCATAAATAATTCAGGCAATCTCAACGGCGCTATTTCCTTTATATAAATAGTACAGAACCCCTGAAAGGGGCTATAATTTTGAGATTTTGCCACTGGAGAAATAGCAGGAATGACAATAGGAACGCAACAATCCGGCGCATCTTCTGGGTCGGTAAAAGCTGAGGATAATCTGGTTGAAGTCACCAATTTGGAAATGCACTTTCCCATCTCGGAAGGTATTATTTTCCAGCGTCGCGTGGGTACGGTCAAAGCCGTAGATGGGGTTTCTTTTAACGTAAGGAAGGGCGAAACGCTGGGTTTGGTAGGAGAATCCGGTTGTGGTAAAAGCACTACCGGGCGGGCAATTCTTCAACTTTATCGCCCTACTGCCGGTTCCGTTAAGTATAAGGGACTTGAGCTAACCGAACTAAAGGGCGAGAGTTTGCGTAAGATGCGTAAACAAATGCAAATCATCTTCCAAGACCCCTATGCTTCTCTCAATCCGCGTATGACCGTTGGTAGTATTGTAGGGGAACCACTTGAAGTTCACAATCTTGCTAAAGGTAAGGAAAAGCTTGAAAGAGTGCGCGAGCTTTTGCGTATAGTAGGCTTGAACCCGAACTATGTGAATCGCTATCCGCATGAATTTAGCGGAGGGCAGCGGCAACGCATCGGAGTTGCCCGCGCTCTAGCAGTTCAGCCCGATTTTATCGTGGCGGATGAGCCTATTTCCGCGTTGGATGTGTCAATTCAAGCGCAGGTTATAAACTTGCTGGAAGACTTGCAAGCCCAATTTGGCTTAACCTATCTCTTTATCGCCCACGACCTTTCGGTGGTGCGCCATATCAGTGACCGCATTGCGGTGATGTATTTGGGTAAGGTGGTTGAATTGGCAGACCGAAACAAGCTTTACAGCGAGCCGATGCACCCCTATACGAAAGCATTGCTATCGGCAGTTCCCGTGCCTGACCCTGTGGTGGAAGAAAAGCGCAAGCGCATTATTCTTGAAGGCGATGTGCCTAGTCCCATCAACCCGCCTAGCGGTTGTCACTTCCGTACTCGTTGCCCGTTGGCACAGGAGCTTTGTAAGACAGAACCGCTCTTTGTAGAAAAACGCCCTAACCATTTAGTGGCATGTCATTTTGCAGAGAAAGCTCTGGAAACGTTGCCGCAGCCTGATTAGTAAAGAAATCTACTTTCCCCCTTCAATAGTAACCAGAAGGGGGATTTTTATTAGAGGCAAAGCTGTTCGTAGGAATGCTCAATATAGGGGAGCAATTCATCCGGCTCAAGGTTCTTTGTCAGCATTGCCGCCAACGCCGCTGCGCCTGCTCCGACTCCCTCCTTAACAAATCCAAGCTCGTATTGACGCATTCCGGGATATTTAGATTGGCTGAAATCAAGGTTTGCCGACATATAGCATACCGGGAATGTTCCTAATTTGGCTTCGATTTCTGCGCCCAATCCGGCTAAATCAGCGGTTAAATCGTTACTGACCCACCGGGTTGTAACCAGCGCGATATTTTCAGGCTTAATTCGATTTCTTTCAACCTGCCCATTTTTTACAAGAGCCGCCGCTAATGCCACTACCGCCGCCATCTGCGTACCGCCTCCTAGCATAACCGGGCAATGTATAGATGCGCCTAACGCCATTCCTGCTGTTGCCGGTTGCATTGTATCACCTAAAGCGGCAACACCTGCCAGCGGTGTATTGGCAAAAGCTCCTTTTTCTTTACCCAATGCCTGAAATCCTTTTTTTACTGCTTCAAGTTTTAAATGGTGTGCATTACCCGGCATCGAACTACTCACCCTATCTTCGGCATTAATTCCCAATGCCAATAATAAACCTAGCGCGGTAGTGGTTCCTCCGGGTACGGTTTCAGCTATAATCAGATAACGCCCCTTATTAGCACACTCGCTGCCGATTTTTGCCCCTAGCTTCCAGCCGGAATAGAATAACTTTGTAGCCTGAGCCTCACTTTCCAAAGCCCTCCCACTGGAAACTGTCTTAGCCTGTATAGAGCCTTCCAACTTAACAATAGATTTTACCGCCGGTATTATCTTTAAACCAGCATCAACTGGTAGATATGGCATTTCGGGCATTAGCTTAAAGGAGGCATGCGTAATGATAGAAGGTCCCGGCGCGCCGGATGGATTGGACGGTACTCCTTCGTGTAAACAAACTGCTTTACCTAATGCTAGAATCTCTACATCTGCGGTGGCGGTCAGTTCCCGTAATTCTGAAGTAGTACCCGCGCCGCTAACTCCCGGAATTTGCACAGTCGCAGTGTAAGCGGCTACTAATGAGAAATAGGGGGTTAAACTGTTAATGCTGATTAGGAAATCCTTAATATTTTCTAAATGATATACACCTATTAATTTTTTATTAATATTTACCATGATTTACCTAAATTTTATCCTTACTATAGTATGTTATTTTCAATGCCAATTAAATTGATATATTATAGATTTTGGTTTACTATTGTTCATATTGAAACGCAAATTAATAATAATCTTATACTCGGTTAATATTAGATATTTTGGCATAATTGTACTTAAACAATTAAAATGTCAAAACCGTTAGTACCCCTAATATAACACATCATTATAACCTATAAGAGAGTAAATATGCCCAGAAGCAATCACAAAAACAAAATCTCCAATATTAATGCCTTGCCAGTAGGGCTAAAAATTAAAGAAGCTCGTATCTCTCTCCAAATGACACAGGAAGACTTGAGTAAAGATATTCTTTCCAAAAGTTATGTGTCTGCTGTTGAATTGGGTAAAATGCAGCCTTCCATCAAAGCATTGGGTTTACTGGCAAATCGTCTTGGACTTCCGATTTCATATTTCCTTGATATAAATCATCCAGTGAATAATAAAGACACGGTTGACCTTCAATTCGCTCGCTTACGTTTTATTCTTTCTAACCCTATTACAATATGTGATGAGAGTTACGCAAATATTATAAATGATTTGAAAATGGAGGAATTAAATGATACTAAGAAAGCGGAATTGCTTTATCTTGAGGGGCGATTTTTACTTTCTCATAACCAGTTAGTAGCAGCAGGCAAAAGTTTTCAGGAATCTCTAGAACTATGGGAAAAATTAGGTGAAACTGAATGGATTGCACGTTTGTTATTTAACCAAGCGACACTTTTTATCCAACAGAATAACTGGCATTCTTCGCTGGATTGTCTCGAAAAAACTAGGAATGCAGGTAAAGTTAGTTCGCCTGAATTAAAATTGAGAATCCTGACCTTGCTTATGCGCGTTTACTATTTTCTTGCCGATAAAGAAAAAGTCCAGAAACTCCTTGAGGAATGCCTTGAACTAGCCTCTAGTATCAATGGGCTGGAAGATTTAAGACAATACTATTTGCAGGAAGCCCGAAATCTTGAGGAGTGTGGCGAAATTAATAAAGCGGTTGCCCTTCTGGAAAAAGGTCACGCTTTAATCAGCAGTTTGACTACGGGCTATGCACTTCGTAGCGCTTTCTATGAAGTAAGCAAGGCATATCTGCGCCAAGGACAAACTGAGGAAGCTTTGGCAGCTTATCAGCATGTGATAGGCTCAATTGCGAATTTCATGCCTGATCCGATGCCGGCGCTGACGCTTAACGATATGGCACGTCTGAGCTATAAGTCGGGAAATGATCAGAAAGCGTTGGAAGTAATTAGTATGGCTAACGTACTTATACCGGATGGTCGCTTTATGCATGAAGAAGGACGACTATCTATTACTGCCGGTTCGATATATGAGAAAACCGGAGACCAGAAACAGGCTGATGCTTTCTTTGAACAAGGATTGGAATTGCTCGAAAAATCTTCTAGATTTACCGAATTGGCAGAGGCTTACTATACTTATGGGAAATTGCTGGCGGAAAGAGGCGACTCAAACAATGGCATGAAATATCTGTCTCTGGCTTTTAACACCCGTAGCAAGGCAAACCGCCATCAATTTCTGGAAAAGTATGAGCTTTGAGAATTTAGCCCAAAGCCCATTCGGTTCAGTTTAATTTATACTTCAGGAACTTTCAGATCCTCGTAGGTAGCTTTGTTGATAAACTTGGTTAGTTTTACCTTGTCTCCTTTGTAAGTAACTTCGGCTACAGCCGCATAACGAATACGCCCCTCACCTTCGCCACTGTTAAACTTGCGTTTTTTTATATCATTGTCAGCCACATTAATTTTTTCGCGATGCTTAACGCTGTAGAACTCCATTGTATTCTACCTCCGATTTGTAAATGGCGAGTCGCATATAAGGTTGACTCATGCCATTAATAAAAAATCCAACTCACAAAAACTGAACCAAACAAAGTGAAATGTTCATCTCACTGTGCCTGATTTTTATGTTAGCAAACAGGTTTGAACTTGTCAAGAATTTTGAGGTCAGGAAGTGACAAAATTGCTTTATATTATTATGGAAATGTTATTGGAAGGTTTTAATACCCCTGTAAAGGGGTTTTTAGGCTATAAATTGACCATTAGGGTTGCGTGGTGTCTACTTACTCTCAATTTTTAGACGGTTCTGAAGTATCCTTAATTACCAAGGTGCGCTTCTTCATCTGCGGTTCGGAATATTTCAGAAAGTTTTGTACCAGTTCGTCTGTTTCAGTTGAGCGATAATCTTCCACGCGACCCTCGTCAATCAGCAAACGTGCCTGCGGGTCTAGCGGCAAACGACCCAAAAGCGGTGCCTTTGCCGAAGTTGCCAGTTCTGCTCCCTGAGAGGTTCCGAATAACTCCAGCTTTTTATCGCTACCCGGCATTACAAACCAACTCATATTCTCGGCTACGCCCAAAATTGGGGTGTGCATTTTATCTGCCATGCGAATGGCTTTGCGAACAATGCTGGTAGCAAGCAATTGTGGCGAACTTACCAAAATTATGCCCTTTACATCGAGCGATTGCATTACGGTCAAAGGAGCGTCGCTAGTGCCGGGGGGTAAATCCACCAACAAGTAATCGAGGTCTCCCCAGAGCGTCTTATTGTAAAAATTATCCCGAATCATGCGGGTAATCAATGCGCCACGCCAGATAACTGCCTCATCTTCATCTGCTACGAAGAAAAGGCTTGACATAACTTTGATGCCCTGAGAGCTAACTACCGGAATAATTTTGCCGTTATCCTGTAAAGCCGGTCTTGCCATAATACCAAAGGTGCGCGGAATGCTTGGTCCAGTTATATCGGCATCGAGAATGCCCACTTTTTTGCCCATTCGGTTTAGCCCAACCGCCAGCATACTGGTGACATAGGACTTACCCACGCCACCTTTACCGCTCACAATTGCTACCACATTTTTTATCAGCCCGGTAGTTTCAAATTCGCTGCCCGGTATGCTCGGCAGCAATCCGCCTACTTCGATTTTGGGAAAAGCTGCTGGGTTCTCCAGCGCCAGATTTAAATCCGCCAACAATGGTTCGAGCATTATTTTGTGAGCGTGTGCGCCCTTTTCAACCGTATCCAGCCCTGCAATGTGGCAAGTAGCGCAGCCCAACCCGTGTTTGGCAAAAACCCTGATTGTGTCTGGGTACTCCGTTACCACTGTTTTAATGGTCATGTCAGCTTGGATTTTTTGAAATTCTGTCATCTAGCTTTAATACCTCGAAGAACATGTAATAGGTTTCTTATTATAATCCTAGCCAATTTCTCAATTCTGGCGTTAGATGCGTCAGCGTATCATGTTTAGTACGTAAAGCCGGAAGTGAGTTCAGGAAGGTTGGTCCATATGCGCGACGAGTTAAGCGACTATCCAAAACCACTACCACGCCACGTTCCGGCATTGCCTCCAATAACCGTTCGTAAGCCTGTTTGAACCTCAGAATTGTACGCGGCAAACTGTATTGCAGGAAAGGGTCATTATATTGCCTACTTTCGATACGAGCAGCAAATACAGGGTCACTGGGCGGGTCGAAGGGCAACTTTGTAATGGCAAGTAATGCGAAAGATAACGGGCTGTTTTCTTCATCTTTAAAAAGTTCTGGGTTATCCCAATGTCCCAATGTACTGAGCAGAAGGGCATGTGGCGTGTTTTTGAAACGATTAAGCACGCTACGGCGTGTGCCGTCCAGACCCATGCCCAATACCAAAATATTTTGTTGTTCCAACGGGCGTTGCACCGCTTTATAGGTCATTCGCAACGAACTATTGGAGGTGAACAATGCCAGCATGCGCCCCTCACACCCTTTTACCATATCAATAATATGCTGGTCTATTGCTTTTTGGTAGCCCGGTTGTGAAGGCTCAGGCATATCGTTGGGCAGATAAAGCAAGGTGGTAGCCGCATAGTCGCGCTCAGGATATAGCTTCAGTTCTTTTGCTTCATGCAAGCCTAACCTATTTCGTAAGAACTTGAAATCTCCATCGGTGGTCATAGTTGGGGAAGCCAGCACTACACTTTTTTTATGGTTGAAAAGCATATGCTGCAAGCCCGAATCAACCTGTAACGGTGCGCTAAAAATCCCCACCAATTGGGTACGGGGGTGCAAAGACAACCAATGCACCTGCGCGTTATCAGAGCCTTCAAAAGCGGGAGAAAGGCGGTTGAGAAAATAGTCTGCCTGATTGATATAATAATTCAAATTCAGCATCATATCTTCGGTATTGTGCAGCGCCCCTTTGAAATTATGAGCTTCGTCTCGCAAATCTCGCAAATCATAATATAACTCTTCCCAATCTTGTTTGAACACTTCCCACGTTCCGGCAATACCGCCCCATTCAGGGCTGCTATAGAATTTGCCATCTAAGCGGATACGTCCATCTCCTTGTCCCGAATCCTGATTGATTTGGTTAACCAAGTCGGTTAGGTCACGAAGCAAATTGTCGGTAGAGCTACGGCAAATCCCGACATGGGAAATTGCGGCGGAAAGTTTGCTATTTATAGGCTCTTTGATTTCTGCGCCGGTATCATCACCAAAGTAGCGGGAGAAAGTGGATAAGAAACCGCTACTGCCTCCTTCGGCTTTCCAAGTAACAGGGCGATATATCCAATCTAGAAAATCGAATAGCGTATTGGGGGTGATGGCTGAACCGAATTGACGACCAGCTTCATCTTCAAGGTGATGGGCATCGTCAATAAGGGTGTAATCAAAATGAGGCAACGTCCCCGCCTGCCCTGCTGCATCGGCAAGTACCAACGCTTGATCGGTTACGATGATGTGCGAGGCTTCCGCCCTATCGCGTGCCTTGAAATAAAAGCACTGGTGGCGTTGGTTATACTGACAGTGCGAGGCAAGACAAAGCCCTTTCTGGGTATTTATGCGCGACCATAACCTTTCCTGCTGCATTATGCGTAATTCCGCGCTATCACCGTTTATAGTATTTGGCAACCACAAAAGAGCTTTAATCAACAACTTTAACTCGTCTGCGGTTAGTCCTTCCATATTGCGGAAATTTTCCCAGCGGCGCAAACATAGATATGAATTTTGATGTTTGACGGTGTTGGCGATAAAAAGCGGTTTTTCTTCGCTCCGCTTTCGCCGCTTTTCTTTAGATGCGTTGGAGTTGTCACCTGTTGTTTCCTGCGTTGCAAGAAGTTTTTGCATTTCGGGAATCGCTTTGTTGAGAATACGATCTCGTTGGGTTTCGCTATTGGCGGCGATAACCACACTTTGTCCGCTTTGAACGGCTATCTCTATCGCCGGGGCTAACAAACCCATTGCACGTGTATGGTCATTTCCGGGCATCTCAAGTAGCATGTGCTGATTTGAATCGAGTATAGCGCGTATCGGCAAACTGGCGCTGGCGATTCGTTCGTTTAATGCTGAGTAAGGAAATTTAAAATCCGGGTTAGGTTGCAGCGATTGTGGCTTATCCTGTGAAGCCAGAAAGATAAAATCATGGTCGCTACCCTGCTTTTCCGAAAGTTGTTGTTTGAGCAAAGCTCCCAGACTGCCTAAACCGCCACTATTGCGTTCCTGTCGCGCCAAAATTTCTGAAGCTTCCTCAAAAAGACGGCGTAGGTGCCACTCTTGTAAATTTGAGGCAATCCGATTCACTTCATTTATTACTTTACGGGGGAGTTCTTCTAACTTACCTAGCAAAGCCGCAAAAACATTCATTGCCATGTAAGTATCAGCAAGGGCGCGATGCGCTTCACCGTTAGCCTGAATTTCCAGCGCAGTGGCAACCGCTACCAAGCTGTAATTGCCCATTTGCGGTAGAATCAGAGTAGCCAATTCGTAGGTATCCAAGGGAATATTTGTAACTCGAAATTCTTGGCGTGATAGAAAAGCGAAATCACTCTCGATGGAATGCCCTACTAACGGGAAATTGCCCAGAAATTGTTGTAACTTTTCTCGAATTTCATTAAAGGTAGGGGCGTGTTCTACATCCGTTTGGCGTATGCCTGTCAAGTGGGTTATTTTGTACGGGATGGGGTTGCGAGGACGCACCAGCGTTTGCCAGCGTTCCAAAATTCGCGCCACGCCGCCTTCCTCCAAACGAAAGCGTATAGCTGCAACCTCGATTATTTCGCCCTGATCGGTTTCGCCACCCCCCGTACTTTCGATGTCTAGCGCCACATACACACGCGCCGAGGGATTATCGCGATTGCCCTGTCTTTTATTTCTGTCCACACTCATTCTTTTACTCCGCGCCCGATTGCTTATTTTTAATACCGGGGGCTACCACTGAAACTCCGTGTTCCAGATACTTCCAGATACTTTCCAAATTTTCAATTTTGATTTTGTTCGCCTGATTATCCGGGTCATTGGGAGGGGCAAAGCGAAGCGCATTTCCGTGCCGTTCCAACCAGAGCGCTGCCATACCTACCGACCACGCGCCCAGAACATCCGCTGTATAGCTGTCTCCAATATGTATTGCTTTGTCAGGCGTTACATCCAAATTACGCAACGCTACTTCAAAGATTTCCCGTCGGGGCTTGGCATAACCCACTCGCGCAGATGCGCCTATATACTTGAAGTATCGAGTAATACCCAAGTGTTCCAACAATTCCGGCAAGCGCCAACTCCAATTGCTGATAACCCCCATCCGATAACCTGCCTCTTCCAGACGTTGTAATGTTTCTATTACGTCCGGGTAGAGCATGTATGTTTCGGGATTCTCGAAAGCTTCGATAATTTGCCAGAATACCTCTTCGTGAATATCCGGGTGTATATTGAGTTTATCCATTACCCGCTGCTCTACTGCCCGTTGCCATAGCCTATTACCTTCAAGGCTGCGTTCAAACTCAGCATGCGGGTCTTGTTTGAAGACAATATCCCAGCTATAAGAAACCGCTTCTTCCACTTCGCCGATAGGTAAATCATAGCCGGCTCGTTGAAAAACCTGATGGTAAATTTTCGTGAATGAAGGATTTACGCATACTAATGTAGAGCCTATATCAAAAAAAACCACATCGTAGCGTTGAGAAACGTTTTTAAGTTCAGGAGTTAAAGTCAATGAGGAAGAAATCCAATCTAGGTCGCGCGACATCATCGCCCAACAGATTCATCCAAAATAGCATTTGTACAATCTTAGTACCTTTCTAATGTTCAATATATCCCAAAGCATCCTCTTAGTCAATTGATTTTTAGAAAACATTATTTCGGGTGTGCCACAGATTTTTGTAGACGGTATGGACAGATTGACAAGAGGCAGAAAAACCAAGCTATTAGGGATGCTACCGTTGGCAAACTAAAAAGGGCATTCTTTACTAAAATAGCTGGAGTGAAAAAAAATCGGAGAGATACCGCTCTAAAGACCGGTATCTCTGGAAAATATCTAGGGCGACCAGTCTTTCTCGATGGGCAGTAAAGCTACTTTCTAAAAGGCACAAGCAATTCGTCATAATCTTGCAAAACCGCCTCGCATAATTTATAGAGATGCGCAGGGTCGGTATGAGAAACTAGATTCCGCACTTGAATTTGCTTTAGCATCCTGCCTAGCAAGGCATACTCTAGTTCTTTCATACGGCTATCCAACATATAATTCTTATAAGTGTTTACTTCTAGGCATATTTTTTGTTGTGCCGATGGCAATTCTTCTATATAGGGGGCGCGATTATTCTCGCTTCTGTTATCAAGCTGATAAATTACTGCGATAGGCAAAGGGTTGCGCTGAAACTTATAGGAGACATCGTTAAGGTCAAGAAAGCGTTTATCCCAATCCGGTTGCGCCGATTCAATCAGCGGCAAAGCATCGCTGCTGCCAAAAAGCGCGTGTACCGCCCCTCCACGAAGCCTGAGATGTGGGTAAGCGGGCTGTGCTAGAAAGTTAAAGCCGCGTTCTACTATCGGTATCATATTATCCGAAAGAACTTTATAGCCCAAACGGGCGAACGCCGCCGCCGTAGTTGATTTACCCGTTCCAGAATCTCCAGTAAAAGCAATTACCTTATTATTTATGACGATTGCACTGGCATGTAAGCAAGTTACAGTCCGCAACCTCAGCACAAATCCCAATAATGGACCCACTAGATAAGTAACCACATCTTCAAGTGATTGGTTTTTACGCGAAGTCACATAAATATTCGCGCCGGAATGTTCTATCAAAAACTCTGCGCCATCGTTATAGGTCAGCAAAAAATACATGCCGAAATCCAATAAACTGATTTTCAGATACGGAATGCCCGCTTCATTATATATTTCACTGGTAAACCAATTTTGCTCCTGTCGGCGTTCCACAACCAAAGTCTTGATGAAAGAAGGTAACTGTTTTTGCCACAGGTTAATAATAGAATGACCGGAGATAATCTCGTTGGTTGGGTATAAACCGGGAAGAAATTCATCCGAAAACAGGTTTATACCATATATAAAATAGTGTGGAATGGCATTTTATCCTTTACTAATTAGTACGCATAATCAGTATTGTGAATAATAACACAAAATCTTGCTCGTTAATTTATTTTTAGCTTGATGATATAACCGCTGGTTGGGGGAATATTTATCAAGGGTGCATACCCGCTAACTGCACCGTCCGCTTGAACGGTGAGCGGCGCAAGGGCAGGGCTAGTACCATCCAGACTCATTAGCAGGGTGGGGCTGTACTGACCGAATGCAAGGCTAGATTTATCAATGTTCAGTGTCAGGTCGGTAATAGCCTCATTGCTCATGTTCAGCACTACCAGTACATCGCTACTTTCGCTGTGGCGTAAGTAGGTAGCTACTTTGTAATGATTAGAATTGAGCGGGGTATAATCCCCATGCGATACTGCCGGAGTAGCCCGCCGGATTTGAATCAACTTGCGGTAGAGGTTAAGTAAGGAAGCGGAATCGCTATCCTGCGCCTGTACATTAACCTTCGCGACATCCGGGTTAAGCGGTTCCCAAGGTGTGGCGGCACTAAACCCGCCTTTTGAATCGCCACTCCATTGCATGGGGGTGCGGATTTGCTCATCCGGCTTTACCCCAAGCATCCCGATTTCCTCGCCATAGTAGATAAAGGGCAAGCCTGTGGAAGTCAGGTACGCGGTAGCTGCCAATTTCATCATCGCCATATCATTTCCCAACGCATCCATAATACGGGGTTGGTCGTGATTGGTAAGAAAAGTACCGTAGCGTTGGTTAAGCCAATTCTTATTGGCATCTTGAATCAGGTTTACAAAAGAGGCTTGCCCACGCTTGGTGCTATTTACAAAGCTTAACGCCAGCGAAAACTCGAAATAGTTTTCAAGCTGGTCGGGATAGTAACCAAGCAGGGATGAACCTGTGGAAACCTCACCGATGGTATAAAAATCGGGCTTGAGCGAGAGATAGTATTTGCGATAATCGCGTAACCATTGGTGAGTTTGCGGGGTATCTACTTGCTTCTGCCCATCCTCAATAAAATGCTTGACCGCATCCATGCGGAAGCCATCCACGCCCATCTCTTTAATCCAAAATTCCGTAACTTTGTAAAGCTCTTTAGTAACATCTGGATTGGTTAGGTTCAAATCGGGCAAAGTTGAATCAAATACGCCGTAATAATAGCCTTCGCCTAGTGGGTTTTTATGCCATGCTTTGCCCATCGGACCCGGATAACCCGGATCGGTATCGCTAAATATATACCAGTTACGGTATGGAGATTTGGGGTCGGCGGCAGCTTGCTGAAACCATGGATGCTTAATAGAGGTGTGATTGAAAACCATATCTACTAGAACATTGATGCCGCGCTTATGCGCTTCCTGCACCAATTTCTTAAAATCTTCGTTTGTGCCATAGTCCGGGTTGATTTTGTAATAATCGGTGGTATCGTAGCCATGATAAGTAGGAGATTCTGTCACAGGCAATAGCCAGATGCAATTGACTGACAGACTTTTGGTAGAATCGGGCTTGCCATCGTTCAGATAGTCCAGCTTTGCGATAACACCATGCAAATCTCCTTTGCCATCCCCATTACTATCAAAAAAGCTACGAACAAATAGCGAATAACAAACCCCATCCTGAGTCCATGCCACCGCAGACTTGGTGTTAGTAGTGACGGGCTTGGTTGTGATACTCGTAGCAGCAGTGGTTAGGGCTATAGGCGAGGTTGCGACCGGAGATACAGTATTGCTATCGCCACATGCTCCAAGAAACAACATGACTAATAACAAACTTGCTACCAGCGCACCAATTCTCTTTATCTTTGGCATCGTATTTCATTCCTCTTGTTTTTTAGCATTATAGCGCAGAATCGGCGCAATTGCCCCTATCAACGAACGCTCGAACGCTCCGAACCCGTTCCCGTAGGGGCGGTTCGTCTGTGGGAGCGACCTCAGTATCGCGATGTTGCCACCCCCGAAAACCGCCACCCAACGGGAGTGCATCCCGATGCGCCCCTTTAAGAAACGTTTTATAGGGCAATTCCTTTCTTGCAACAGCCCTGAACAACTTGACATATCTATTGCCTTTTAGTTCAGGCTAGTGTAAAATTGGCTTTGTACTTCTAATCATTGCAAAGCCAAAAGCGGGGCATTTGGGGCTTAAATAGTATATTATTCTAAGGCATACTGATGTCATACGCCAACAAGGTTCTTCGAATAAACCTTACAACACGCAAGGCAATTTCTCTCCCCTTACCAGAACAGTTAAAGCGAGAATATTTGGGTGGGCGCGGCTTTGCCGTGAAATTGCTTTACGAGCTTTTGCCAAGAAATACCGAACCGCTTTCCCCTGAGAATATTCTAATTTTCGCAACGGGTCCTCTAAACGGCTCAATGGCGCCTGCTGCCTCCAGTCTAACCGCTTGCGCCCGTTCCCCCCTGACTGGATTATTGGGTATTGATACCGTTTCAGGCTTTTGGGCAAGTGAGCTAAAATTCGCTGGCTACGATATGGTTATTGTCGAGGGCGCGGCTGATGAACCTGTTTATATCGAAATTGACGATGACCGCTGCGATATAAAACCGGCAGATTGGCTTAAAGGGCGTGGCACTTATGATACGCTCGATTTATTGCACCAGCGTTTGGGGGATGATTACAAAATTGCAGTTATAGGACCGGCGGGTGAGAACAAAGTTCCTTACGCCAGTATTCTTTGCGACTATATAGACCCGCTCGCGCGTACCGGGCTTGGCGCGGTGATGGGTTCTAAGAACCTGAAGGCTATTGCTGTACACGGCACAAAGGATATTACGCTTTATAATACTGACCGTTTTCTGCAAAAGATGCGGGACATCCATAATAAAGTGAAGAATGATCGCTTGTTTGGGGCAATGAGCCGCTATGGTACGACTGAATTGTTGAACGTAGCGCACAGTAACAGCGCGTTGCTGATACGAAACGGGCAGGATGGCGTATTCAATCGGATTATCGGGGTTAGTCGCAATACAATGGATAACCTATCCCGTAGTCAAGACCGCCGCCTCGCCGAAAGACCTTGCAGCGCCTGTATTATGCCTTGCAAAGCAATTATAGAATCACCTAGCGGCAAACGCTCCCGCCCCGATTATGTAACTATCTCCAATCTTGGACCTCGTCTTGGCATCAGCAATGGCAATACTATTATCGAAGCGGGTTTCCTGTGCGATAATTTGGGGCTTGACCCCATCTCTATGGCGGGTTCAATTGCCTTTTTGATGGAATGCTATCAACGCCACTTATATGATGAAGATGTGGTGGATTGGGGCAATGATGAAACGGTTCTTGAGCTAATCAGGCTCACCGCGTTGCGGCAAGGTACGGGCGAGTTACTGTCTAAAGGCGTGCGCCAGATGTCCCGCATTATTGAAGGTAGCCGCGATTTTGCGCTGGAAGTTAAGGGGCTTGAGATTAATGCGCTGGATGGTCGCGCCGCGAAGGGGCATGCGCTGGCAATGGCTATTTCAAATCGTGGGGGTGACACGTCATACCACATGCCACAATTTGAACTGCTAGATAAAACAGAAGCCGAAGCCGAAAACGAATTTATTTTTTCTTCCGCCGCTATTCCTTTGGCATGGCAAGGCAAAGCCAATATGGTAATCTGGCACGAATATTTCGGCGCGGCGCTGGATTCTTCGGCGATTTGCAAGCATTATGCCTTCACAACCTACGCGCTTAAACCTGCCGATGTCGCCGATTTATTGACCTTTGCCATCGGTTCGCGCTTTACCGAAATGGATATTATGCTAATTGGTGAACGCATCAGTACGGTGGAACGCCTGTTTAACCTTCGCAACGGCATGAACCCGCGTATGGATGACATTCTCCCAAGCCGTTTTCTCAGGGAACGTTTGAATGAAGGCAAAGCCAGCGGTCAATATATAGAGCTTAACAAAATGCTGGAAGAGTATTATATGCTTCGCGGTTTTACTGCCGATGGTATGCCTCGTATGGAGAATTTACAGACGCTCGGCATTGTCAGCGAGAAAATCCGCTCTAGGTAATATTCTAGCCTCCGGCGGGTTTACGCTGAGTATAACGCTTGATTCTGCGATTCCCACATGCGCCAGTACAGACCCTCCAATTGTAGCAATTGGGGGTGTGTGCCGTATTCCTCCAAATTCCCCTCGCGCAAAACCGCTATTTCATCGGCTGTTTCCAAACCCTTAAGACGGTGCGTAATCATAATAGTAGTACGACCTTGTTGTAAAAGTTGCAACGCTTTTAATACTTCTCGTTCGGTCAGCGCATCGAGATTCGCGGTAGCTTCATCGAGAATGAGCAGCGGGGCATCTTTCAGGAAGGCGCGAGCAATTGCCAATCTTTGCCTTTCGCCTCCGCTCAGGTTCAAGCCTTGTTCGCCTACAAGAGTATTATAGCCCTGTGGTAGCGACAAAATAAACTCATGAATCTGCGCCGCCCGTGTCGCTTGCTCTAATTCTTCAGCGGAAGCATCAGAACGCGCCATCTGCAAATTTTCACGAATAGTAGTATTAAAAAAATGGGTTTGTTGGCTGACAACCGCGATATGCTTCAAAAGTTCCTCTTGTGAAAACTGCTTGATTTCCTGCCCACCCACTCGAATACTACCCGATTCATAATCCCAAAAGCGTAACAACAAATTGGCAATAGTAGATTTACCTGAGCCGCTCGGTCCGACTATTGCCAAACATTGCCCTTGCTTTAGCTCAAAACTAACCCCCGCCAAAGCCGCCGATATTCCCGCTTCATATCGAAAGCGTACCTGCTTAAACGAAATATCAAAGCCTGTAAGACTTGCAGATGTTTCAGGCTGTGAAATCGGCAAAGGCATATCGGCGATTTCATGCAACCTTCGCCCTGCTTCAAGGCTTGTGCCGAGAAATTGGGCAGCAGCAGGTAAAGGCATAATGGCTTCAAAACTAGCGATAGCCGCCAACGCCAGCAATGCCAGATAAACCCCATCCAATTTACCTTCTCGCACTTGCGGTATTGCCACTATTAGCATCGTCCAAGCGGCAAGGTTTATGAGTAGGTTTGCAAGGCTGTTCTGCAAAGCGTTCACCATAGACCAGCGACTCTGTAGCTTTACCAGCTTGCGATTACTTTCTTGTAGTTTGCCGGAAAATTCAGCTTCACAGCCGAAAGCCACGATTTCCGCCATCCCCTGCAAACTATCCACCATCTGAGCGTTGAGTTCGGCGCGAGTTTGCGCCATCTCTTGCCCGATTGAACGACTGAGCAAATAGGTAAGACAAGGTATGCCAACACCCGCCAGCAAAAAGAAAAACAGCAAGGTCAGCGCGAAAAGCGGGTCGAATGCGCCAAGCAAAAGCCACATTCCGGCGGCGGTTACGGCTGCTACCAACGGTGGGGCAAGCACCCGCCCGTAGAAATTTTGCAAAGTTTCGATGTCTGAAATCACTCGCGAAAGTAAATCCCCGCTCCGTTCACGGGTAAGGCTTGCGGGGGCAAGCGGCTCGATTGAGCGATAAAACCATGTTCGGAAACCTGACAATAGCCTGAAAGTTACTTCATGGCTGACGTAGCGTTCCAGATAACGGAAAACGCCCCTTGCAATACCAAAGAAGCGAACCCCCACTATAGCCACGTTCAAAGCGGCGATTGAGGGATGCAGCGCGGCAGCAGAAATCAGGTAGGCAGAAGTGGACATCAAGCCAACTCCGGCAGCAATGGTACAAACGCCCAATAAAGCCGCCAGTAAGACCCACCACTTTAGCGGGAAAGTCATTTTTAGCAAACGGGCAAAAGTTCTCATGCCGCATCACCTAGCTCACGGTACGCCCCCACCAGTTCGCGATATAGCCCGTTTTTCGCCAGTAGCTCATGATGTGAACCGCTCTCAGCCACGCGCCCCTCTTTTAGAACCAAAATATTATCGGCGCGATACACCGTAGATAGCCTATGCGCGATAATCAACGCGCTTCGCCCTTCCAACAAACGGTTGGTAGCCTCCACTATTCGGGCTTCTTGCAGCGGGTCGAGGTTTGCGGTAGCCTCATCCATAATAAGCAAGGGGGCGTTGCGTAAAAAAGCGCGGGCTAGGCTGATACGCTGTGCCTGACCCCCGCTCAATCTCGAACCGCGCTCACCTATAACAGTAGCGTAACCTTGGGGCAGGGCGGCAATAAAATCATGCGCGTTTGCCAGTTTTGCCGCTTCAATTATTTCCTCAAGGCTTGCGCCCTGTTTTCCAAGCCTGATATTTTCCAATACACTGGTATTAAACAGGTAAGGGTTTTGCGGTATCCACGCCACTTGCTTGCGCCATGCCTCCGCTTTAATTTCTCCCAACGCCAACCCGTTTACACTGATGAAACCCGAATCCGGCTCGAAAAAGCGCAATAGCAATTGTGCCGCCGTACTTTTCCCGCATCCGCTTGTTCCAACCAGCGCAATTTTCTGACCCGCTTCAATCGTAAAGCTCAACCCTTGCAAGGCAGGACGCTCCCCGCCATTGTAAGCATAATACACTTGCTCAAATTCCAGCCTTAAAGGTTCGTTCGGCGCAAAGGCTTTAAGCGGAATATTCGAGTCATTTGGGTTGTGGTAGGCTTCAGGCAAGGGGCTTAAGCCCCTTGTTACATTTGCGCTCGCTTTATCAAGGATTTCAAAAATGCGTTGTGCCGCCGCAAAGCCAGACATCCCGGCATGAAAACGCGCCCCTAATGCTCGAAAGGGCATATAAAACTCTGGCGCAAGTAATAATACAAACAGCGCAGATTGAAAACCAATCTGAGCATAAACCAACCGCAAGCCGATTTCCACCGCGACTATCGCTGTGCTAATGGTTGCGCCGATTTCCAATACTAACGCGGAGAGAAACGCCACTTTAAGTACGCGCATGGTCAGACGGCGGAAGCTCTCGCTGATATTGGCAATATTCTTTTCCTGCAATTTGCTGCGCCCGAATAGCTTTAAGGTAGTTAGCCCCTGCAACACGTCCAGAAAATGTGCGCTGAGCAAACTCATTGATTTATATTGTTTTCTGGTAAGCGCACTCGCCATCCTACCGATTAACTCCATAAAAAACGGCAACACGGGCGCAGTTACCAGCAAGACGATGCCGGATAAAGTATCCGCGCTGAAAACTGCTATAAGTATAGTGAGTGGAACTAGTACAGTTATAAAAATTTGGGGCAAATACTGGCTGAACAAAGCATCAAGCGATTCAACCCCTTCCCCGACAGTATGGGTAAGCTCGCCTGTTCGTTCGCCTTTACTATAGGCAGGTCCTAATTTGAAAAGATGGGAGAAAAGCTTTTCGCGAAGGTTGGTTTTAACATTTCGGGCTGCGCGGTCTGCCGCTAAATCACTGCCCCAAACTAGAATGGTTCTTAGTAGGATTGCCAGCAACAGAAACAACAGCCAACCGCTAACCTGCTCAAGATTCAGGCTGGAGAGGAACACGCCTTCAATAATCTGGCTCATAAAATGCGCCTGAGTAACGGTCAAAATGCCGATTACCAAGCTCAAACTGATGGTAATTACAAGATAACGCCGGGCATTTCCGGTTTGTTGCAACAACCGTTTATCCAGCTTCATGTATGAACAACTCCGGGTATGTACCGCCAATCTCGCTAGAAAAAAGAGATAAGGCACACCCAGAAAGGCGTACCTTATTGTTATGCTATGATTTTAGCATACTACTTTCTTCAAAATAGCCGCCTGATTTATAAGTGACCGTGACTTTGTATGCTAACTCGTTTGCGGAATACCCAGTAATTCCACGCCTGATATAGCAGCATTATCGGCACAAAGCTGATAGCTACCCAACTCATTACGCCCAAAGTGTAATCAGATGAAGAAGCGTTATACACCGTCAGGCTGTTCTTGGGGTCAAGGCTTGAAATCAGCACTCGCGGGTACAAGCCTTGAAACATCGCCAGTGTAGCCAGCACAATCGTCAATCCGGTTAATATGAAGCCCCAACCGCTCCGGCGGATTTTCACAAAATAGCCGCTGGCGAGTAATGCCGCCCCTGCTCCTATCGCTGGAATACCGGGGTTAATGCCCAAGCCCTTGAAAATGTCGGTGGCGAAATAACCGGCTATTACAAAACCTGCTACCAGAACCACTGCCGGAACATAGGCATACCATGTAAATTTATAGGCGCGTTCCAAAATTTCGCCTTCGGTCTTTAGCGTCAAGAAAATGCCGCCGTGTAAGGCGAACAACGCTACAAAAGCCAAACCACCCAGCAAGGTATAAGGCGTTAACAAATCAAAGAAAGTGCCAATATATTGTTTTTTCGCATCAATTTTGATACCTGCCAACACATTGGCAATTGCCACGCCCCACAGCAACGCCGGAACAAGGCTACCGCCAAAGATTGCCCAATCCCAGAACTTGCGCCAAGTTTCGTTTTCTTCACGGTTGCGAAACTCGAAAGCCACCCCCCGAAGTATCAACGCGACCAGCATCGCTACCAGCGCAAGATAAAACGCGCTGAACATGGTAGCGTACCAGTTCGGGAAAGCGGCGAAAATTGCGCCACCGGCAGTCAGCAGCCAAACTTCATTGGCATCCCAGAAAGGACCAATCGAGCTAATGACTACGCTTCTTTCTTTCTCATTCCTGCCTACAAAAGGAAGCAGGATACCCACCCCGTAATCGAAACCTTCTAGGAAGAAGAAACCGATAAACAGGATGACAATCAGGATAAACCAGAAAGTATTCAGATCCATAGCATCCCCTCCTAGTATGCGCCCACTAAATCGGCTTCTTCAGGGTTTCCCGGCTTGGCGCTTGCACCATCTCGTGCATACTTAGCCAAAAGATACACATCAACCACTGCTAACGCCCCGTACAGTAAGGTGAATATCACTAATGAAATGAGAACCGACTCCGCACCCACTGAGGTAGAAACACCTTTTTCAGTAGTCATCACACCAAACACTATCCACGGTTGCCGCCCGATTTCGGTCATCATCCAACCTGCGGTATTGGCAATATACGGCAAGGCAATCGCAAATAGCATTAGCTTTAGATACCACGAACGCGCGGTAAGCTTGCCAGACATTACCAAATACAAGCCATAGAGGGAAAGCAATATCATTAATGTGCCAGAGCCTACCATAGAGCGGAAACTCCAGTAAACCACCCATACCGGCGGTACATAATCGCCGGGTCCATAGGTTTTCTCATACTCTGCTTGAAGGTTATTAATACCCTTCACTTCACCCGTTGTACTGTTGTATGCCAAGATACTGAGCAAGGTAGGTATCTTTATTGAAAATACGTCTTTGTTAGCAGTTTCATCGCCGATAGTAAAGAGGGAGAACGAAGCCGGCGATTCGGTATCCCACAAAGCCTCAGCTGAAGCTATTTTCATGGGCTGGGTTTTCACCATATGCTGTGATTGAGCGTGACCAACCAAAGCTACCAACACGGTGGCAATCATAGCGGTAGCCATCGCAATGCTGGCAGATTTGCGGAAAAGGTCAATGTCGCCCTTTTTACGTAGCAAATGCCACGCGCTGATACCAATTACAAAGAACGAGGCAGTGACAACACCGGCTGTAAAAACGTGCGGGAACTGCATCCATAAATTTGAGTTGGTTAAAAGAGCGCCGAAATCGGTCATTTCAGCGCGTCCGTTTCGCAAGGTGTAGCCAACCGGTTGTTGCATAAACGAGTTGGCAATCAAAATCCAAAAGGCTGAAATATTGCTGCCGATTACTACAAGCCAGATTGAGGCAAGGTGTAAGCCTTTATTTAGCCTGCCCCATCCAAATATCCAAACGCCAACGAAGGTGGATTCCAAAAAGAACGCCAGCAAGGCTTCTATTGCCAAGGGCGCTCCAAATATATCACCTACGAAACGAGAATATTCCGACCAGTTCATTCCAAATTGAAACTCTTGTACGATACCGGTAACTACGCCCATTGCGAAGTTAATCAAGAACAATTTACCCCAAAATTGGGTCATACGCTTGTAAGTATCGCTATCAGTTCTCACATAGGCGGTCTGGAAAATTGCTACTAATAACGAAAGACCAAGTGTAAGTGGTACGAAGAAAAAGTGATAAACCGTAGTGATGCCAAACTGCCAACGCGCCAGCATTAGAGCATCCATGCCAACCTCCTTTATACACGAAACAATGCTTTTGTTTCACAGCTTGAATCGAGAATACCCCCAGTTGGTAAAAGGCGTAGTAATATTTGGTAAAATCAAGGTAAATACTAAGTTGAATCGGCAATTATGCCAATTTGTTTTCCTTATAGCAATGCGATAAAACGATTCGCATTGCTAAGAACCCGTATTGTAGCTCTGTAGGAGTGACCTCTGTGTCGTGATAAGGGATTCGGGAAGGGCGTATTCAAATACTACGTCCTTCCCTTTTTTTACCAGCGAGTGGTAGCTTTCCCTATAACCAAGGAGTAGCCTCGCGCCGTACCGCTTCAAAAGCGGCGATTTTATCATCGAAGCTCAGAGTCCAACCTATGTTATCTAACCCATTTAATAGACATTCCTTCTTGAATGGGTCTAGTTGGAAAGAATAGGTTTTACCGCCCGCCACATTAATTGTTTGATTGGGCAAATCAATTTGAATCCGCAAACGCGGCTCTGCTTCTATCTCCTCAAAAAGCTCATCCACTGCCTCTTTTGGAAGCGTTATCGGCAGCATCCCGTTATTAAAGCAGTTGTTGTAAAAAATATCGGCGAAGCTAGGCGCGATGATGCTGCGAAAGCCATATTCATTCAAAGCCCACGGCGCATGCTCACGCGAAGAACCGCACCCAAAATTATCACGCGCTACCAAAATAGTGGCGTTTTGATAACGCGCTTGATTGAGCGGGAAATCAGGGTCAGGCGAACCATCGGGCTTGTAACGCCAGTTTGCAAACAAACCTTCTGCCATGCCGGTGCGCTTGATACCTTTGAGATATTTCGCTGGAATAATTTGGTCTGTATCAACATTGGCACGATTAAGCGGCATCACAACGCCGTTTAGATTAACGAAGGGTTCCACTTTTATCCTCCTAAAATTCCCATTCGCGAACATCTACGAAATGTCCGGCTATAGCGGCGGCGGCAGCCATTGACGGGCTAACTAGATGGGTGCGACCACCCTTGCCTTGTCTCCCCTCGAAATTGCGATTAGAGGTGCTGGCGCAACGTTCGCCTTCTTCCAGTTTATCCCCATTCATCGCTAGACACATGCTACAACCGGGTTCGCGCCAATCGAAGCCCGCTTCCTTAAATATTACGTCAAGCCCTTCATCAATAGCTTGTTGCTGAACCAAACCGCTACCCGGAACTACCATCGCCCAAACTCCTTCTGCTACCTTGCGACCTTTCGCTACCCGCGCTGCAAGACGCAAGTCCTCGATTCGGCTATTGGTGCAACTACCGATAAAAATTCGGGCGAGTTTAATGTCTTGGATTTTGGTGTTTGGGGTCAATCCCATATACTGGAGAGCGCGGTACGTGGCATTCCGAAGATTGGCATCTTCCAAACTTTCGGGGTCTGGCACGTTTCCGGTTACAGGCGCAACCATGCCGGGAGTAGTACCCCATGTGACCATCGGCGCAATATCGGCAGCCTCAAGCAGCACCACATTATCATATACCGCGCCTGAATCACTGGGAAGGGTGCGCCAATAAGCTGCCGCTGCCTCCCAATTAGCCCCTTGCGGAGCATAGGGACGACCCTTCAGGTAATTGATAGTGGTGTCATCCGGCGCAATCAAACCGGCACGCGCCCCCGCTTCGATTGTCATATTGCAAACGGTCATTCGCCCTTCCATAGAAAGAGCGCGGATGGTGCTTCCGGTAAACTCAATGGCATAGCCTGTACCGCCGTCAGTTCCAATTTGACCGATTATATAAAGCACAATATCTTTGGCAGTGCAACCGGGAGGTAGCGTCCCCTCTACTCTAACTTCCATAGTTTTTGGCTTTGTCTGGAGCAGACATTGGCTTGCCAGCACATGCTCAACTTCGCTGGTTCCAATCCCGAAAGCTAACGCGCCAAATGCGCCATGCGTGCTGGTATGGCTATCCCCGCAAACGATAGTCGTTCCCGGTAGGGTGATGCCTTGCTCAGGCGCAGTTACGTGTACAATCCCGTTACGGGTATCATCCACCCCAAAAAAGTTAATGCCAAATTCGGCGGCATTTTGCTCCATAGTAGCAATTTGCAAGGCGCTTTCTTTGTCAATAACCGGCACATTGCTACGTTTCCCATAATTCCCCAGTGGCGTGGTGGGGATACTATGGTCTATCAAGCCAAAAGTGAGGTCGGCGCGGCGAATCCGCCGTCCGGTAACACGCAAGCCTTCAAATGCTTGGGGCGATGTCACTTCGTGGGTAAGGTGACGATCAATATAAATCAGGGTAGCCTGACCGGGTTCTTCCCTTACGACATGGCTTTCCCATATTTTCTCAAAAAGGGTACGCGGTTGAACCGCATTAGATGGATCACTCATGCGCTATCCTCTCTCAAGCTAGAATTAGCCATATCCGCAGCGCGGAGGCGAATATGAATATTAAACAAGTAGGTTAAGTTCAAATCTTTGCAAAACTAGAGCTATATTACCATCCGGCTTCAGGCGGCGAAAACGAAGAATTTTCTTGCTCTTCCTCCTCTGAAGCCTCAGAATTTTTGGCTACCAAACGAACCCTCAAAATTTTATTCAAATAATTTAACTTCTGGCGTGCATAATCATTTAACAGTTTGTATTCTGGGTTAGTCGCAATAACTTCTTTAAGCATAGTTTTGTGGCACACATCATAGACCCGCATAAGCTCATTCGCGCTAATCCCTGAACGCAAACGCTCGGTTGCCACATTGTCTAAATAATTTACCATAACCCAATTGCTATTAGCCTCTATCGACGCTATAACGGCTTCCAAACTATGCTTAAGTTGTTCGCATAAAGTTTCAAGCGGGATAGCGCTATAAGTTGGAAAATGGTCTTTATCTTCAAGTATCTGTCGAGCAGCAGCGTAACATATTTCAGACAGCCTTGCCTGAAGCACATCCGCTAATTGATTGTGCATATTTTACCAGCTACTAATAACATAAACAGTTTGGGTAACTAATCACCCCTAGCCCACTCAATGGCGAAAAGAGCGAGGGCGAAAGTATAGGAGACACCCCTATGAACCCGGCGTGGATTTCCCTGTACCACCTTTCGGTAGTCTTTTATCCGGGCTGATTAGCTACTAATTATTGACGCTAATTTTAGGCGATATAGACGGAATATGTCAATTTGGCAAGTTCGTTAATCAGGGCTGTTTCTGACCACTTGACATATAGAAAAGATGTTCGTATAATCCACAAGAACATTTATTCTCTACCGTGTCTCCAATTAAAATTTAAAACCAATAGTCAGGATAAGCTTAAATGCAATCTACTGCGGAACAATCCCGGTATATACCTAACACTGATGAATGGCTTGCTCAAGACCTTTATGAAATTTTACAGGTCAGCCCTAGGGCTGAATTCGAGGTAATTGAGGCTGCTTTCCGCCGTTTGGCATTAAAATACCATCCAGATCGCAACCCTACTCCGGCTACAACCCACCGTATGCAAGAAATCAATCGTGCTTATGCGGTGTTGAAAGACCCATTGCAACGTACTCAATACGACTCGCTGCGTTTGCAAACTACACCTGAGCCTTTTTTTCGTTATGGTAGCGCCCCGGTAGAGGCTGAGGCGGTAGCAACGGAACCCGCGCCATGTGAAACACCAGAAGAATATGTAGAATCCGATTATGATTGGGAAAGCCTTTCATGTGATAGGTCGGAAAGTATCCCGCTTTGGAAACGCAATCTGCTATATCTGATGGTGGGCTTTATCCTAACGCTACTGCTCATAACCGCTATCAGCGTGTTCGCGCAAAGTAGCTCAGCAGATACCACTACATCCAGACCTATGCAGCTACAGCCAGCTAACACGCTTTTTTCTGACAATTTTGAGGTAGCCGGTAGCGCGAACTGGACGTTGGATGAGCCATGGCATCTTACTACCCGGATGTCTGCCAGTGGGTCTTATGCGCTTTGGTTTGGCGAGGAGAATTACGGGCGTTATCGCATCGGTTTGAATGCTTCCGCCAATCTTTTGCGTCCTTTAGATTTGGGCGGTATCGAACATCCCGCCTTGTCTTTCCAGATAACGGGGCAAACGGATAACCCACAACGGGTAAACGATCAGGATACCTTGCTGGTAGAAATAGCCCAACCGGGTCAAGCCTTTGCTACGGTGCAAACGGTAAGTGGATTAATCAGCAATTGGGAAACGATACGGGTAGATTTGAGCAAATGGAGCGGGAAAGTAATACAAGTAAGGTTGCGTTTTGTGAGCGGAGTGGGAAATGTAGGAAATGGCTATGCCGGGTTCTTTGTGGATGATTTCAGAATAGAGCGGTAATTGTTAATTTAAGTCGGGGCGAGAGGATTTGAACCTCCGGCCTCATCGTCCCGAACGATGCGCGCTACCGGGCTGCGCTACGCCCCGACGTTTTTAACGTCCGAAGTATAGCGCTTAACCTTATTCTTTGCAAATAAAAAACCGAGTTGTTTTCCTCTTACCTAATTCACCCTACCTATAACGGCTATTACTAATTTAACACTTAAGTAATGGTAGCTCAGTTGGAAATGCTGACCACTTTTTCCGCCGTATAGGTAGGTTTGGCAACTATTTTTGTGTTAGGGCGATATTTTAGTATTGTGTTGATATGGAGCGCCCATAGCGCGAAAAGTGCGAAAAAGAAACCGCTGCTGGCAATTCGCCCTAACCCGTAGGCTCTGTCGGGGAAAAACAGAAAATCCTGATCAAAAGCCATTATCCCGTAAGCCATGCTGAAGATAATGAGCCTCCACCCGGAGCGACTACAGCTGAGATTTACCGCTATCACCACGATTGCGCCTAAAAGCATTATCGTATAATGCTTCCAGATAAAGGGCGAAATCACCATGCTTGTTACTAAAAGCGCATTGAACTTGAGTAAATTTGCTTGCCAATCGTGAGAAGGACTGCGCCACAGGGCAAAAAGGGTAAACCCAAGCATGCAGAGGCTGAAGCCATAGCCAATCGGCATTAATTCAGTGGGGAAGTTTTGGGTGAAGCTTTTCTGAACTTCGTCAACGCCCAACCGCCCTAAAAAGCCCCAGAAAGATTGCCCCACTAAGCCGATTTCAGGCTGATTTACCCCCCACATGGCTTTTGAGTAGTAGTACCAGAGGTTATCCCAGCCCACCGCCGCTATAACCAGCCCATTTACCACCAATGACCCGGCTACCAGACCGAGTAAGCCGCGCCAGCGTCGCTCTACCAGATAATAGAAAGCGGTTATCCCCGGCAATAGCTTTAGCCAGATGGGAAAAGCCAGAATTGCGCCGGAAAGCGTATCGTGTTTATTTTTTATGAGCAGCGTGGTCAATGCCATGAATAGTAGCAATATAATGTTGGGCTGTGCCAAATCCATGTTAAATGCCAGTTGGCGGAAATTCAGTATCAGAAACAGTACCAACGGTAGGCGGTATTTAAGCGTTCCGGTTAGCTTGTATAGGATGAAAATAATCGGGATTAGCAATAATTCATTGACGATGCGCCATATGTATAATGCGCTCTGCACATCTGCGCCGTAAAAACGTAGCAAAAGCCAGTATAATAGCGCAAAGGTAGGGGGTGTGCGTACCGAAGACCCCGGCGAGGCTATAATGTCCTTGAGGTCGAATAGCGGTTTGCCATTCTGTTCCATCAAGACTTGTGGATTATAATACACCCGAAAGTCGAAGCCGTGATAAAAGCTGTCAAAAACCGCAATCCAGTTGAGACAGGCGAATGAAACCGCCGCCGCTATCACAAAAATCCACACCAGCAGCGGTTCAAAATATTTACGGGCGAAAAGATGCGCAGCAATGGCAAGCAGTAATGCCCCGGTCTGTGCAGCAACTACTGCTGTATCGCCCCATTTATTCAAATCAAGGCGATTAAATACGACCTGCACTACCGATAACACTCCCATGAAGCATGCCGCATATATAAAAGGCGCGGGTACGTCGGGAGCGCGTTCGGTAAAGAGTTGCGCCAACCGGAAAGCCAGCCATGTTACCCACAGTGTTATCGCCCACGGTAGGTAAGCGGTTTCCACCAATTCCTGCCAGCTTATAAGGCTGGAAATTATGATAATGGAAGCGGCAATCTGAATCCCTATGCTTAAGCGTAAACCTGCCCCTAAAAGCCGTACCCACCGTTCAATCGCCAGTGCAATAAGGCTGACCAGTAAAGGTAGCAGCAGGGTAGCCAGCCAACCCTTAACTCCGTAAGCGGTGTAATCCGGCTCGAATTTGAGGTTGTAAAGAACCAGACCTAGCGTGCGTTTGTCCCCGTTGCCGGGCTGGAAACTTGTGCTGGATTCTATCAAGAGATGCACCGAAGTGTTGGGAAGCGAATAACGCGCCGGTATTGAGAAAGCAATGTCTTTACCATCGGCGGAAGCGGGCAAGGAGAATTGACCCAATTCGTAAGTGCTGCGATTATCGGCAAGGCTGATAATCAGCATGGTAGCGGGTTGCTCCGGCTTAGAATTCGGGCGCGGTGCGCTTACCCTGATAGTGGCTTTCCAAGGAGTAAGAAGCAATACCTCCGGCAAATCTAGTATTGCTTCTTTTGTAGTCCAGCGGAAGGAATTATCTTCGTTGGGTTTTGTATCTCGGCGAGTTTCGGAGATATAAAACCCGTTATTATCCGGCGGCATATACATTTTATCAATGCGGTTTGATGCGCCCACATCAATAAAAAAGGTGTTAGTGGCAATATTCGCCACCCACGCGGTTATGAATATTACGGCGCTTAGAAGCAGGGGAATAATTAATGCTTTGTGTTGCTTAAAGAGCATCCGCCAAACAGCCTCCGAACCATCTTTAAAACCTGACTTCAAAATCTAAATGGCTTTTTCTTTTTTCAACCGCTCTATTTCAGAAGCAGAAAAGCCTAACCCACCTAGTATTTCAGCGGTATGCTCACTAAAACTAGGCGGAGGTACGCGCAATACATCTTTAGCGGGCAAATCATCCATTTTCATTGGGCAGCCCAGTTGCTTGATGCGCCCGGCTTTGGGATGCTCTATCTCTGTTACAAAGCCCCGCGCCTGTAATTGCGGGTCGTTGAGAACCTCGTCAATCTCATAAACAGGTCCCACGCAGGTTTCTTCTCCAGCTAGTAGAGTCAGCCATTCGTCTCGTGTCTTTTGTTTGAAGCGGGTGGTGAAAGCGGTTCTTACTTCGTCAGCGCGTTCACCTTCGCTCTGCAAATTGTTTTTATATTGTGGCAACTCTATCAAATCGCACATACGCTCGAAGAATTTCGGCTCAAGCGCTCCCACCGTGAGCCATTTACCGTCTGAGGTTTCATACACGCCATATTCTGGCAACCCCCCGTTTAACCTACCGCGTCCACGTTTTTGGGTTTCGCCTTTGGCAAAATAATTACCTGCCATATAGGTTAGCCAACTTGCCACACCTTCGGTCATGGAAACATCCACAAAACGTCCTTCGCCTGTGCGATGTCGCCCTTCTAACGCTGCTAGAATTCCCACTAATGAGAGTATGCCGCCTCCGCCTAAATCGGCAATTTGCACCCCCGGCAAGGCTGGCGCTTCTCCGGCGCGTCCGGTTTGTCCCAATGCCCCTGCGTATCCGATATAATTCAGGTCATGCCCGGCGCGTTGGGCATAAGGACCATCCTGACCGTAGCCGCTAATGGCACAAAAAATCAAGCGCGGGTTGATTTTTTTCAATTGTGCATAGCCCACTCCCAGTTTGTCCAATACGCCCGGTCTGAAGCTCTCCATTAAAATATCCGCATCGGCTACTAACTTTAGGAAAATATCGCGTGCCTCTGGGTGCTTTAAATTCAGGGTTATGCTACGCTTGTTGCGATTTAGCGCCAGAAAACTTGCCCCTTCGCCGTTGATATAAGGTCCTTCCCAGCGCATATAATCACCCAGTTGAGGGTCTTCTACTTTCAGCACATCCGCGCCGAGGTCGCCCAGCAGCATAGTGGCGTATGGTCCGGGCAAAAGCCGAGTCAAATCAATAACTTTAATACCCGCTAACGGCAAATTTGGTTTCTCTTTGAGCAATTGTTCGGCATAGGGAAAAGTATCCATGTCTAATAATCTCCTGAGATTTAAGCCTCGTTATCTAGCGCTTCAATTATTTCTTGTGCCTGTGTAGCCAGCAACCCATCCAAGTCATCGGTCATCAGCAGGAAAGCCTGCAAATCGGCGCGAGCGGGCAATGCTTTCTCCAAATCCATATATATCAGGGCGCGGTAGAAATAGGCATCGGCAGCCCCGCGCGGGTCAATTTCAAGCGCGTGAGAATAATCCTTCAAGGCTTCAGGATATTGCTCTAACTGGTGATAAGCCAATCCACGCGCAATATAGGGACCCGTAACAGCTACGCCCGTGTGTAATTCGATGGCTCGCGTATTATCGGTAACGGTTTCTTCAAACTGATGGTTTTGGAAATAGATACCGCCTCGCCGGAAATAGGCTTCAGCGTCTTCCGGTTTAAGCTCAATCGTTCGATTGTAAAAAGCCAACGCTCCTTCAAAATCACCGATATTTTCGCAGATTAAGGCGCGGTACAAATAAACTTCAGCCTTGCCCGGTTCGAGGTTTTGCGCTTTTTCCAGAACAGCGATTGCTTCCTCGTAGCGTTCTAGCTTTAGCAACGCCACCCCGCGCCCCTTCAATACTTCTGCCCGTTCTGTGTCAGGCGCAAGCGGTAGCAACTGCTCGAACAAGTTCAGCGCGTATTGCCACTCCTCGTTAACCAGCGCCAGTTCAGCCTGCGCTATTAGCGATTTAAAATCCGAGTCCGGTTGTGCCATACCAACCTTTCAGGTTTGAAAAATCTTATGAATTATATCGCTTAATATTATCACAAACCACGCAAGACAGCCCAATAAAAAAGCCCGCATCCCTTATTAGAGGCGAGCGATAGAACCAACGTTTAAAGAATTTTGGAAAGCTGGCTTTTCATCATTTCAGGCGTTACCAATCCCGGCACAATTCCGGTTATAACCCCTTCCTTGTTGATGAAAACGTTGTAGGGATGATATGGGGCGCGAAATAAGGTGATTAGGTCGCCCGTTTTATCAATAGTCAGTGGAAACGGAACTTTAAACTCGCTTTTAAAGCTTGCCACTTCTTGCTCGGTTTCTCCCCAATCTACGCCCACTATTGTCAGATTGGCTTTGTTATCGTTATAAGTCTGCACGAAGTCAGGAAACTCCTGACGGCAACTCGGTCAATAAACCGACCAAAAACTTACAATAACCCCTTTGCCTTGTAGCACGCTTAACTGTAATGTTTCGCCGCTAATCGTTTGAGCGGTAAAGTCAGGGGCAGTAAACCCTATCGCAACTTTTACCGGCGGCTTTTCTTTTGTTAGTTTGGAGCTTGCTGTTATTTGTGAATTGGCGGTAGTATCGCCACAGGCAAACAAAGCTAACGCAAGTAGCAGACTTAAAAGCGTTGCTGCCCACCTCATGTTTCTGTGTTTGGAGTACATCTATATTGCATAACCCCCTGAGCTAGAAATACCTGAATCTGGAAAGCTCTTGCGTGATTGCGCTCAAATTGTTAGTGATTAATAGAAGTCCGACCAAGAGTAATAGAATCCCGCTGGCAATTTCAATAATTTGGTAATGGCGGCGCAAGCGAGCGATAAAACCCAGCATGCGATTGAAAAACAAACCTGCCAGTATGAAAGGAATGCCTAACCCTGCCGAATAAACTAGCATCAGGGTTGCGCCTTCCCAACCATTACTTTGTTCCGCTGTGAAGATAGCGGCAGTGAGGAAAGGACCAACGCAAGGTGTCCAGCCAAAGGCAAACGCGCCTCCCAGAAAATACGCGCCAATATAACTGGCTCGCTTGATGCGATTCAGGTTGAAGCGGCGTTCCATATCGAGAAAGCCGATTCGGAAGATGCCCAAAAAATGCAAGCCAAAGAATATTACCAGTAAACCTGCTGCGATACGCACCGGAGTTCGGATGTCGCCGAAAATATCTGTGATGAGATTGAAAAAGCCGAAAAATAGAATAAAAATAGTGGTAAATCCGGCTACGAACAGCAGAGAGGAAAAGAGGACACGCCGAATATCTGCGCCACTGATTTGCGCTATTTCCTGTTCAGCTTCAATTGGGTTTGTTTCTAACGCCACCGCTCCGCTGTTACCTGAACCCGCAGAAACTGCAATTGCCGGGTTTTTGACGGTGCGGGCGGCTTTTGCTACCGATACCCCGCTTATGTACGAGAGATAGCCCGGCACGAGCGGTAAGACACAAGGTGCGAGGAATGAGAGTAGCCCTTCAAAAAAGGTGGCTATGTAATCCGGCGCACTGGCGGTTTGTGCTACGAGGCTTACTACCAGTTGTTGCTCGAATGGCTGCAAAACCATAAATAATTTCCTCTAAATTTGCATAAAGCTATTAGATACTCTTGGGTAATAATTCTTGCTGAGGATTAGTATAATACAACTTTCCTACAAAATCCTTAAAGATTGCTATAAATTGCAGGGTTGTTGCAAGGTCGGTATTCCAATGTCAACACGCCAAGAAGATTAACCCGTAGGGGCGACGCTGGAGTCGCCCCATAAGCATCAAGCTAAGGGAAAAGAGAGGGAAACAAAGCAGTTAG
>NZ_JBAXHI010000040.1:0-36046 GCF_037138995.1 Candidatus Chlorohelix sp.
GCCTACCAATGTTGTTTAGACCCTTCCCTTGTTGCTTCTTAGCTTGATGCCTATGCGGCGACGCTGGAGTCGCCCTTTGTGTGTTGCCCCAAACCCATGGGATTCATACCAACCGCATGCGGGCGTGTCGAGCCACGCCCCTCCGAACCCGAACCCTCCGAACCCGATTGTAACAAGCCCCTTGCCTGAACCCTTGCCACCAATTCCCATGAGAATTGCGCCACCGAACGAGGGCGCAATCGAGGGCAAGAGCAACCTCCCACAGAATTAAACTATCCTCGCCTCATCCCCCATGATTCACGCTAAATTGAAATATACGAACATTTTTGCTATAATAGATAAGCCAATAGCAAGCGGTGAAACCAACTCAAAGACACTTCGTTAATTACCATGAGGTAAATAATTCCGCCATATAGAAAAGGAAGTTGTACAAGTGTCGCAACAAAATTTTTCCAGTATTGAAATGAGCGCGGAAGAGCGAAAAGAAGCGATTTCTCGGATAATTCAAGATTATCTAACGCGAGAAGGGCGTGGAGTAAGTTGGTTGGCAGAGCAAATAAAAGTGCATCGCACCACCATATCGCGCATACTGCACCGGAAGGTACTGGCAGATGCCGCCACCTACCGCGCATTAGCAGAGACTATCGGGTTTCCATCTGAAAAAATGCTGACGTTGGCGGGCTATCTGACAGACGATGCCGCCGAATCGCCGGAACTGGACGATCCAGAGTTGGGCTTTTACCTGAGCCAAATCGGCAAGATGCCCGCCAAAACCCGCGAAATCGTCAAAACCATTTTGCGCGAAGAATACCGCTTGTTAGAAGACCAAAAAGAGATGTCACCGGAAAGACCCCATTTTGCGCGTAAGTTGCAAAGCACAATTATATAGGTGACTACTCAGCCGCTTTTATCAAGATAAGATGCGCCCGCGCGTTGGATTGCATGTGGTTCAGGCAAGGAGTTTAAGCCCCTTGTTACAATTTGAGGGGTTCGGGAGGGGATAAGAAAATGCAATGGTTCGATAGTTTTAATCCGCAATTTCCAACCGAAAAAGCTGCGCGTCTAGCCTTGAACTTGATAGAACATTTTGAGTTGCACCGCGAACCCACCGAAGCAATTGATACCAGCCCTCTTCTCAATAAATTTGACCTGCGCTTTATGGAACTGCCCGAATCTACCTGCGGTTTTACGCTCGATGTAGAGCGCAAAATCATTATCGCGCTCAACCATAACCTGACAACCGAATTGACCCGCTATGTAGCAATGCACGAGGTTGGGCATGTGGCATGTTGGCATCCCAATCAGTTAAACGCTTGCGAAGAAGGACGCTTCGTTTATAATCAGCTTGAGACGGAAGCCACCACCGTTGCGGCTTACCTGCTCGTGCCGGAAGTGGCGGTATTACGTCCGGCGTTGCCCATCCTCAAAGCGATAGCCAATCATTACACCGTCCCGCCCGAATTGGTGCGTATTCGCCGCCATCTGTATCTCAAACACGGTTTCTAGAGCAGCTTAACGGCGCGTTCTTCGGCAGAATCAAGGGCAGCGCACATCAATTCAAGGTCGCGCAAGCACTCGGTAGGAGAAGCTAGTACCCGCTTACCAAAGCGAATCGCCTCGTAAAAGTTCAGAAATTCTTCATAATAGCTGCTAGTTTCAGCCGCCCAATATTGCGCCTCTTTAAATCCCCCTCCATCAAAAGTTTGTGACAACAAACGCGCATCGTTTTTCTTGGAAAGCTGAATTTGCCCGTGTGTGCCGTAAATAATACAATCCGGCTGGTCGCGGGGCGGTAACAGATTAGGGCTTGCGCCGGTATAAATCATGTTGCCGAGCGTGCCGTTGCGAAAGCGCAGATTTATTGAAATCGTATCGGGCGAACTGGTAGCGGTTTTGTGCATATGACGGGCAAAAGCATGCACCTGTTCCACCTCTCCCGCCAACCGCCGTAACATTGCAATATAATGGATACCGCCATCCATTAAAATACCGCCGCGATACTGATTATCAATGCGCCAAGCGGTCGCGGCATAACCCTGAGAGGTATCCATTCGCACAAAGTTTTGAGCGGTAATTAGCGCTACCTCTCCTAACAACTTTTCTTCAAACGCCCAACGATGCGCTATTGCTAATTCAGGGCGATAGTGGTAATTCTCGGCAATCTCAATTGCCAGCCCTTTGGTAGCGGCAAGGCTCTCCAGAATCGGGGCAAGTTTGCGCCCTTGCGCTAGGTTGGCAGCGAGCGGCTTTTCGCAAATGAGATGTTTCCCCGCCAGCGCGGCATCTTGCATCACCTCCGCGTTAAGATGAATCGGCAGCGAAATCAGCGCCGCCTCCACCTCATTATCCTGTAGCAATTCGCGGTAACTGGAATAGGCGCGGATTTCGCTTTCTTCGCCAAAATGGGCTTTGTTCAAATCAGCCGACAACCGGATGGATTCGGAAAGGGTTTCCGGCGCAATATCGCAAACGGCGGTAATTCGGAAATGCCCCTTGAGTGCGGTTAGGGCGGGCAAGTGTAAGCGTTTGAAAGCCAGCCCTGCCCCAATCAAACCTAACTTAACAGGGGCGTTGTTTTCTTCGGTTTGCGCCATTTTTTTCCTCCTCTATATTATGTAAACTTGTAGCTAAAAACTTGATACTTCAATTATATCCTTTTTGCAAGCGGTTATAGGGGGTGTTATAATCGGGCAGATTAAAATTCGTGAATCCCAGCACAGGAGTTAGCCAATGAAATTATCCCTTGAACAAATAGAGAACGTGGCACACCTAGCGCGGTTACAGCTTACCGAAGCCGAAAAAGAGAAGATGCGCGAAGAACTTGCGCCGATTCTTACCTATTTTGAAATTCTGAAAGAACTGGATACCGACCAAATCTCGCCTACTGCTCAGGTGATTGCTGTGCAGAATCTTATGCGCCCAGACGAGGTGCGCGAGTCTGCGCCGATTTCGGATGCGCTGGCGAATGCGCCGATGCACGAAGCTGGTTTCTTCCGCATCAGGGCTGTTTTTACCGAAGAAGAATAATAATTGTAACTATACAGTCCGGACGAAAAGGGGTGCAGGGGAAACTCCCCGCCGGGGTAATAGGAGTGTCCCCTATACTCCCTTCCTCTCTTTCCCCCCTTGAGGGGGTTAGGGGGTGAATAGTTACTAATAATTTAACTGCTCTTTATTGAGAAAATATCAGGGTAAATATGGAATTACATTCGCTAAACATAACCGAAGCCGCCGCACTCCTACGCAAAAAGGAAATCACCAGCCGCGAGCTTACTACCGCCGTTATCAAGCGCATAGAAGAAGTGGATGGTCGGGTTAAAGCCTTTATGACGCTAACCCCAGAACTAGCGTTGCAACAAGCGGATGCCGCCGATAAAATCTTGCAAGACGGCGCGGAAGATGCTAACCCTTTGTTGGGTATCCCCATGAGCTTGAAAGATGTGCTGAGTACCAGAGGGATACGGACTGCTTGCGGCAGCAAAATTCTTGAAAATTACGTGCCGATTTACGATGCAACCGTTGCTCACAAACTCTACGAATCGGGCGCGGTTATGCTTGGCAAGAACAATATGGACGAGTTCGCGATGGGTAGCAGCACCGAAAATAGCAGCTATTTCGCCACTCACAACCCTTGGAACCTCGCTACCGTACCGGGAGGAAGTAGCGGCGGGAGCAGCGCCTCAGTAGCGGCAGGCGAAGGCTTCTTCAGTGTTGGCTCAGATACGGGCGGAAGCATCCGCCAACCAGCAGCTTTATGCGGGGTGGTCGGCTTAAAGCCCACCTATGGGCGCGTTTCTCGCTATGGTCTGATTGCTTTTGCCAGTTCCTTAGACCAACTCGGACCCTTTACCCGTAGCGTTGCCGATGCCGCGCTAGTCATGAACGTGATTGCCGGGCATGACCCGAAGGATAGCACCTCGATTAATGCGCCTGTGCCGGATTATACCAAAGCGCTTGTGCCAAACCTCAACGGCATGAAACTTGCCCTACCCCGCGAATACTTTATCGGGGGAGTTGAACCCGGCGTAGAACGAGCGGTTCTCGAAGCCGTAGAAAAGATGAAAGAATTGGGCGCAACAGTGGAGGAAGTTTCCATGCCTCACACTAAGTACGCCATCAGCACCTACTACATCATCGCCCCAGCAGAAGCCAGCGCGAACCTCGCCCGTTACGATGGTATTAAATACGGCTACAGCGACCCGGCAGCGGTGGAAATGTGGGACGGCTATTTCAAAACTCGCGGTCATGGCTTCGGACCTGAAGTGAAGCGGCGTATTATGATTGGCACTTACGCCCTAAGTAGCGGCTATTACGATGCCTACTACCTGAAAGCTCAAAAAGTACGTACCCTCATTCGAGGCGATTTTGACAAGGTGTTCGAGAAGTTTGACGCGATTATCGCGCCTACTTCGCCCTCAGTCGCCTTCAAAATTGGCGACAAGGTTTCCGACCCGTTGGCAATGTACCTGAACGATATTTTCACCATCCCCGCGAATATGGCGGGTACGCCCGGTATGTCTATTCCTTGCGGTTTCAGCAACGGGCTACCGGTGGGCTTGCAAATTCTCGGACCGGTGCTAGGCGAGGAGAAAGTTTTCAGAGTCGCCTATGCCTACGAACAAGCGACCGAATGGTACAAACAACATCCGGCGCTTTAATTAAAAAAAGGTTTTAAATAAATGGCAGGTAGTACCTTTGGAAAAGCGTTTAGCATCACCACTTGGGGCGAATCTCACGGCGCAGGGGTGGGCGTGGTGGTGGACGGTTGCCCGGCAGGGCTGGAAATTAGCGCGGAAGAAATTCAAAGTGAATTGAACCGGCGCAAAACCGGACAGAGCCAAATGACTACCCCACGTCAGGAAAAAGACCTGATTCAAATTATGTCGGGCGTATTCGAGGGCAAGACTACCGGAACGCCCATTTCGATGCTGGTCTATAACGAAGATGCGGACAGCAGCAAGTATGACGAAATCAAGGATAAGTTCCGCCCCGGTCACGCCGATTTCAGCTATCTTGCCAAATACGGCATGCGCGACCATCGCGGGGGTGGGCGCAGCAGCGCACGCGAAACGGTTGGGCGAGTGGCAGCGGGTGCAATTGCCCGGAAGTTGTTGGCGCATTACGGCGTTAAAGTGGTTGCCTATACCAAAGAACTTGGCGGCATCGTAGCGCAAAAAATTGATTTTGATGAGATTGAGCGCAATTTGGTACGCTGCCCTGACCCTGATGTTGCGTCCCAAATGGTAGAAATAGTGCTACAGGCTAAGAAAGAGCTAGACTCGCTTGGCGGTGTGGCGGAAGTCGTGGCAATCGGCGTACCTCCCGGTTTGGGCGAACCCGTTTTCGATAAGCTCGATGCGGAAATCGCCAAAGCCATGCTCAGTATCCCCGCCATTAAGGGCATCGAGTTCGGCGCAGGTTTCGCGCTGGCACGGATGCGTGGTTCACAATCGAATGACCCGTTTATCAATGTGGGCGGGAAAATCGGCACGATAGAAAACAAGGCGGGCGGTATTCTTGGCGGGATAAGCACCGGAGAGGATATTCTGGTAAGGCTGGCAGTTAAACCCACTTCTTCCATTGCGCGAGAACAGAACACGGTAAACATTGACGGAGAAGCGACCACCATCGAGGTGCGCGGAAGGCACGACCCAACTATAATTGTACGCGCCATTCCGGTTATCGAAGCGATGCTGTGCCTGACCTTGGCAGACCATTTGATGCGTCAACGGTTGGCGCGTCTTGAATACATTCAATAAACAACGTTATCTCGATACTTAAAGCATAACCCCATAGCAGGTTTTAAATGGCATTAGCATGCGAAAAGGGCTTTTTCTGCAAAACTGAAGTTGTAAAACAGTGTAGCTATTGCGGCAAGCACTTTTGTATGCAACATGGACACCCAGATAAAGCAATCTGCAAAAGCCCCGCATGTATGCGTAAGTGTCGTTATGAACTGGCAGCGGCAGAACGCCTTGCTTACGAAGAAGAAAAGCAAGCCTTGGGGTTTGAGCGAAATAACGCCCATTTTTGCGGCAACGAAACCTGTAACCGCGAATTTTATCTAGCCTGTGGGCGTTGTGAAGTGCAGTTTTGCCCAACTCATATTTCCCGCTATAGTTACCACTTTGACATTCACACCATCCGAGGCACAACTAGAATTAGAGGTGAAATCAATCTCTGTGAACTCTGCAAGCCCCATCTCAACGATTACAAAAAAGACCGTTACGAGTAAACTATCACCCCCCCCCCTTTCAACATATTGGATTTTAGGTAAACTCTTAACGCTTTTATGCGGTTGCACTTTCTTTGCAAATGGAGCGATTGATAACAGTAAAGGGAGTTTGTTGAAAGGGGGGGGGTATTGACAAAAAACTAAATTAGTTTATAATCATATTAGCATTAAAAATGTCGAGGCACATTAGAGAGAAATTAACAACCTAAATGAATCTAAATATGTATGCTGAATATTTAGTAAACCTGACGACAAACTGTCCTGAATAAATTCCACAACTGCGTGGGGAGTAAGAGCATTTAGAGCAATCCTCCGCAGTAAGCTCTTCTCGCAATCAAGCTGCAAGCTAAATAAGTCTGTAGCAATGGCTTACAGACCCAGTTATAGCAGACATCAAGCTTAAGTTGTAGAACTTTTTAATCTATTAGAATTTATCTTTAGCAAAGTCATATCGCAACGGCGCGATAAGCTACGCTATTATGCTACCTATCGCAACGGCGCGATAGGCAAGTTTTGTCGCCATAATGGCAGGGGTGGCGTTTAGCCCGCCACTCCTCTATTTTCTTGTGCTGAATCTTACCCTACAAAGAGTAGGTAGGAAAGTAGCAATCACTACTAATTTTGGTAGCTTTAAGAGTGACTGCTGGAAAAGGAATAATTAACATGTTAGCGCTTGTTGTTAATGATACCCCTGAATTTCGAAAAGTGGTGCGCTTAATCCTAGAGATAAATGGACACTCTGTGATTGAAGCGAACTCCTATAGCGAAAGTTATATGCAAGCAGCTGCATTAAAACCTAAGATTGTGCTAGTGGATAACATTATTAACTCAGAACCTTGTATTAATTTGTGCAAGGATATTCAGGCAATTCCGGGCATGGAAGAAACCGAATTTCTAATTTTTACCGACCTTGAGAATGAGTCAGTAGATGGAACCGACATCAACCTAAAGGGGATTATAAAAAAACCCCACATAATACAGGATTTGAAAACTCACTTGCCACAGCTAGACATCTAAGAATAGAATATTTACCCCCTGTTTTATCCATCCCCAAGCAATCAAAACAAAAAGTCAGGCTAACCCGCTGGCTTTTTTATTTGCTGTTTCCCCGTTACCACCATCCCCCATGAGAATTGCGCCACCGAACGAGGGCGCATCGAGCCACGCCCACCTGTCCCCCGAACGGGGGATACGAATTAAAACCATCTTGCCCATTCCAAGAGAATTAACCCGTAGGGGCGACGCTGGAGTCGCCCTTCGCCCCCAATCCCATGAGATTTTACTTGCAATGCTGAAATTAATAGATTATTATAACTCTATAATTAGATAATATAATGGGCATAATTCAATAGCCCCGTTCTGTGGGGTTGGTAGTATTACTTCCGTTGGCGTAGTCTGTGTCTTTGGTATTATGACCATTTATTCCAGCGATACTTAATAATTATGCTACTCTCTGGAAGAAAAACGCTTCATTCCCACTGGCATATTCTACCTATGATGTAGTCTTTTGCAAGGTCTCGAACTCGCCTGATGCTAATCTCGGCTATATATGCCTTGCTACCCAGCGCAACTGTAACGTTGTAATGGATGTTTTTGGCTATTACGAGGGCAACTAAAAATAAAGCTGGAAACTTTTTAATGTCTTTTGCCGAAAGAAGAAAAGCATTTTTGCATCTGCCCACAGCCTTTGTTGCGGGTAGATTTTATTTTTTGCTACTGCTTTTGATGGCAACTTATGTAACTGTCATTATGTGCTTGCTGGCATTTCGCTTGAACCACTATCTGGATGGCTTTGACCTTGCGTTTTACCAGCAGGCTACTTGGAACACGCTCAACGGGCGATTTCTGGAAGTATCCGGCACCGATTTCAGCCGTTCGCTGCTTGGCACCGATGTGCTGTTGATTTACGCTTTACTTGCTCCCTTCTACGCTCTGTGGCAATCGCCGTTAATGCTCTTGTTAGTAGAAACAGTGGTGGTAGCGTTGGGCGCGTTGCCTGTGTTTTGGCTGGCATGCGAACGGTTGCAAAGCCAATGGGCAGGTTTGGGCATGGCGTTGCTATATTTGATGCTGCTTTCAGTGCAGAACGGCAACCTCTACGAGTTACGTGAGCGTCCCTTCGCCATGAGCTTTTTGCTCTTCGCCTTTTACTATTACGAAAAAAACCGCTTCTGGCAGTTCATGGTCTTTTCTGTGTTAGCTTTGATGTGTCGCCCTGAAAATGGGCTGGTTCTGCTAATGTTAGCTTTGTATGGCTGGCTCAAACATAGACAGCAAGAAAAAAGCTGGCGTTATATAGTGAGTCCGGCATTGCTTGGGGCAATCTGGTTTGGCGTAGCGGTTTATCTGATTATTCCTGCCAACGCTGCCGCGGGGACAATTGCGCTTGGTGAAAACTTTCCGGGCGGTTCTCCACAGTCAGCCCTATTTAGCGCGATAACTGACCCGGCAAAAGGCTTACCCGCTCTGTTTCCTACTGACAAGGTTCTGACCGATAAATTACTATATATCCCCTGCTTGCTCTTGCCGTTCTTGTTTCTACCATTAGGTAGCTCAACCCACTTGTTGATGGCACTGCCCGCATTAGCCTTGAATCTACTTTCAATTCGTCCTACTCAATGGAACGCCTTTGACTATCATTATCAAGGTTCGATTGTGCCATGGCTCATTGCCGCTACAATCTTTACACTTGAGAAAATCAAATGTAATCCTCGTCTTACGAGCTTGCTAAAAGAAAAAACCGTGCCGTTATTATTGGCAATTGCGCTGTTAGTTACGCTGGCGGTAAATGTAGCCGGTCCGAATAAGTTCAAGCAACTGGTAAAAGAACAACCTCAATGGGCAGATGGTAAAGCTTTGTTAGCGCAAATACCTACGGATGCGCCTCTCGCAATCACCAATACTTGGGCATCATTGGTTCCGCCGCGTCAGGGCTTATGGCTTTTCAAGCGTATGACCCTTTATTCGATGCACCCGGAGAAAGACGCGCAATACATCTTTGCATGGAAACGCGGCGATGGTGGTAAAGAAATGGATTTGGTCAAAGAAGTGCTTGCTGACCCTGCTTGGAAGATTCAGGCGGAGCAGGGCGAGTTTCTGTTGCTTAAACGAAATTAGCCCCAAATTAGCCGGACAGTACAGGGCGATTGCAAGGTCGGTATTCCAATGTCAACACGCCAAGAAGATTAACCCGTAGGGGCGACGCTTGAGTCCATTTGTCCCAACTAAATACAAATGTTCTACCATATTTTGTTGACATAATAGGTTTTACTTGGCACTAAAGTGCCGATCATAAGATTAGCGAAGTCTCTTCGAGACTAAAATCCGCTTCAGGCGAACAGAATACCCAGTTCCGTAGGAACTTTGCTACCCGTAGTGTGGAAATTTATTCCTGCACAGGCTTACCTTAGCTGGATTCAATGCGAAAAACGTTGTGTTAGACGAATGAAAACGCTATTTTAATGCTAAATATCTATTATTTAAGTATTTATTGTCGATTCTCTAATTACTTGGGACAAGTGGTGGCTCGACACGCCCCTACAAAATCACCTCGCGCCTTTGCACAAATCCCTTTGAGAATCGTTTTATAGAGGACAATTTCTTTCTTGCAACAGCCCTGCCGGACAGTACCTCGCAATTGCCAAGTAACCCCCTAGTCTTTATAATGATTTTGCAATATGGTGATTCAAAAAGTATAAATATTCTTATTTTTCATAAAAAAGAACTGCATTAATAAAAGTTAGGAGAACTTAAAGCCGTGTTCTTGGGCATAAACTATAGCGGTTATCACGATAGCTCGGTTTCGCTGATAGATAAAAGTGGAAATCTTATATTCGCTGCTAGTGAAGAGCGTTTTAGTCGTTTAAAGAAAGATGGGCGCTTTCCTCGTCTTGCGCTCAATCGGGTTGATTTGAATACTATAGATGAAATTTGCATTCCTTTTCTGGAAGAGGTACCGCATGCTGATTTACGCAATTTTGATGAGGTTTACAAGGACGATTTGCTTTTAAGACCTACCCCTTTTTATGATTATCCCGCTGTTCCTGATAGCTTGAAAGAAATTCATAGAAAAATTGGCAAGCCCTTACATTATTTCGACCACCATCTTTCACATGCGGCGGCGGGCTATTATATGGCTGGTATGGAGGAGGCAATGATTGTTACCAGCGATTACGGAGGTCCAAATTGTGCTTGGAATATGGGCATTTACAAGGCTACCCCCACCGAGATTATGCCTCTGCACATGGCGGCGGGATCGCATTTCAATGCGCTATGCGGGATTTATGCTGATGTAACCGCTATGCTTGGTTTCAGACCGGCACTTCACGAAGGCAAAATAACCGGGTTAGCCGCTTATGGTAAAGATAACCCTGCTTGTGAGGAAGCTCTTTGGGAATTGTACAAGGAGATTACCACCTATAGAATCCCTTTAACCTTTTGGGTAAATTATATGGTACCCGAAAACGCGCCTTCTTATGAGGTTGATCGGGGGCTTGCCCAATATTATCGTAATAAATTGAAAGACTATAACGATATTGATATTGCCCATTCCGTTCAGCGGTTGGTTGAGAAAAAGACTCTTTCAATTCTTTCCAAAGCTCTAAAAAGCTACAATGCCAAAGCCATAATTTTGGCTGGCGGCTTTTTTGCCAATGTTAAGGTCAATCTAGAAATCAAAAGACAATTAGGTTTTGAGGAGATTTTTGTTTGCCCCCCAATGGGTGATGAAGGGGTATCGTTGGGCGCGGCTGCCTTGCGCTGGTCTGAGGCTACCGGATGTTCGCTCTACCGCGAAAAACATCACAAGCTCTATTTGGGCGGTTCTGTAATAGCTGACCAACCTGAAGAATTGGGCAAATTAGGGGTGAATTTCTCGGTTATTGAAGATGAAGCTGAGCTTGTCGCTCAATTATTGAGCGAAGGCAAAATCGTTGTCCGCACCACTGGCGATATGGAATTTGGTCCCCGCGCTTTGGGTAATCGGAGCATTCTTTATCAGGCAACCGACTCAAGCGTGAATGATTGGCTCAACAAGAAATTGCGCCGGACTGAATTTATGCCTTTTGCGCCTTTCCTGAAAGCGGAAAACGCGCCTCAGCTATTCGATGAGGTGGAATTAAGCGGCGCAACGCATTCGGCAGAATTTATGACTATCTGTTTGCAGTGTAAACCGGAAGTGAGACAAACCAGCCCGGCGGTTGTACATGTTGATGGAACTGCTCGCCCGCAGCTTGTTGATAAAGCTGTCAATCCAGAATTGTATGCTATCCTTGATAGATATGAAGCTAAAACCGGACTCCCGATGCTGATTAATACTAGTTTCAATGTGCATGATGAGCCGATTGTTGCCAGCGCGGAAGATGCCTTAGTAGGCTTTTTCCAGAGCGGGTTAGATTGCCTCGTTCTCGGTAAAAGTTTGGTGCGCCGTGAAGATAATCTCCATATGATAGAAATAGCCAGAGCATTTGAGAACACCGGGCTAAAAATAGAGAAAAACCTTAAAGACGCGGTTTCCCGAAGTTTTGGTCTTCGGATGCAGGAACTTGTGCATGGCTTGCAATGGGCATTGAACCAGATTGAATACTCGAGAAGTTCTTTAGAAGAAGTTACAAGTCGTTTGGAAGCTAAATCTGCCCAACTCACTGGCGCTCATTCTGCTTATGAAGAAATAAGCAATTATGTCTCACATTGTGAGGCTCAAATAGCGGTTAAAAATGAGCATATAAAACACCTAGAGGAAGTTATTGAAGGGCAGCAAAAAGCGTTATTAAGCAAAAAAGGCATTACGGATACCGCCACTTTTGCGCTGCGCCGCGCTTATAAGGCGCTAAAACGTCCTAAAGATAAATAATATGATATTTCTACCTTTTAAGCGAGTAATCTTTAGCGAATGCAAATATACTTAAGTTTGCTGTAAGGAGTAGCAATGAGCGAGCATAAAGCCCAAGAAACTGGTTTGCGAATTGTTTTTGTGCATGGCGCGGGTGAGAATGCTGCTGCATGGGATGCTCAGACTAGTTATTTTGCCCATGCCGAAGCGGTTAACCTGCCCGGACACCATCCCTACGAATTTGTAGGGAGTGAAGGTCGTTCAACGGTGGATGATTATGCGCGTTGGCTGCACGATTATATCCGCGCTGAACATAATGTGGACAAGGAAACCCGCAAAGTTTTACTGGTAGGACATTCAATGGGTAGTTCGATTGTGCTTAAATATGCGCTAATGTTTGGCAAAGAATTTCTGGCAGGCATTGTGTTGGTAGGTGGGGGCGCAAAAATGCGGGTTAGCCCCAAAATCCTTGAGGGTTTACAGACGGACTACAAAGCTACAATTGACCTGCTAATTGATTATGCCTATACTGCTGCCGCTACGCCTGAAATGAAACTCAAAAGCCAGCATATGAAGCTGCTGATGTCTCCTGAGATTGCATACGGGGATTTTATGGCTTGTAGTAACTTTGACATAACGATGGAGTTAGAAAAATTGCCGAGAATACCAACGCTGGTAATCGGCGCGACTGCCGACCAACTAATGCCGCCCAAATTATCACATTATCTGGCGGAAAATATACCGGGGGCGCAACTGCAAATAATGGATGCCACTGGTCATAATATGCATGTGGAAAAACCTCACGAGTTCAACAAAATTCTGGACGAGTTCATTTCCACGCTTAAACGCTAATTTAACAGAACAGAATCGCGAGAAAAAGCAGGGCAGGAGAAAATATACTCCCGCCCTATTGCTTCACTTGTTCAATTCGGTAATAGTGCGCTCAATCAAATCCACCGCATTTTTGAGAGCGGGTATATCGAAGGCGAAATGCGCCCCGGCAGTGGCGTACAGTTCGGGTAAGGAGACCGTTCCGCCTAATCGCTGCGCGTTTCGGTATGCTTGCACCGCTTCATTCGCATTTTTCAGCGAGTTTGCCCATACCTGCACCGCGCCCAATTGCGCCATCCCGTATTCCACATAATAGAAGGGATACTGAAAGATGTGTAATTTGCGATGCCAGCCTGTAGCTTTTTCTTCTTCCAAACCGCTCCAATCCTCGCCCGGCATAAAACGCTCCCACAATTGACTCCACTTGTGGTCACAGTTGGCGGGGTTAGCAGCTTCATCTGGATTTGCGTAAGCCCAGAGTTGGAAGGCATCCACTACCGCCATATAGGGCCAGAACAGCAAAATCTTTTCGAGATGTGCCACCTGCGCCCGTGTCGCTTCTTCCGGGCTGTAGAATCCGGCTTCATGCAGATAGGGCGTGCCAAGTAACTCCATCGCCATCGAAGCGACTTCGTTGAACTCACTGCCTACGCCTCGTTGCTGCCGATACGGCAATTTGGCGGTCTCGAAAGCGTGAAAAGCGTGTCCGGCTTCATGTAACATTGTAGTCACATCGCGCTGTGTGCCGACTGCGTTCATGAAAATAAAGGGGCGATGTTTTCCCTGAACAAATAAATCGCTACAATAGCCGCCCGGCGCTTTAGCCTTGCGGTTTTCTAGGTCGAGTAATTGTTCGCGGCACATGATAGCGAAATATTCGCCCAATTCGGCATCTACCTTCTTGAACACTACCTCGGCGCGTTCCTGTAATTGCGCTCCATTTGCAAACGGTTTAAGAGGTGGCAAATCGCGAGTTTCAACTTCAATATCCCATGGTCGCAAAGTCTCTACGCCCAATTGCTTTTTACGGCGCTCATATATGCGGGTGGCAGCAGGCACTACCGTTTCCAGAATCGCTTGGTGAAAAGCAAGGCAATCTTTTGGGGTATAGTCAAATCGGTTAAGCTGTTTCCACTTATATTCGGTGTAACTTCCAAGCCCGGCATTGGCGGCAATCTGGCGGCGTAGCTCTAACATATTGACCCAAAGTTGGTTAAAAGCCTCGCGGTCTTGCAATTGGCGTTGCAAATCGGCTCTCCAAGCTTTTTGGCGGGTTTCGTGGTCACGCTCCAGCAATATCAAGCGTAGGCGGGATAGGGTTAGTTCTTCCCCATTCCACATAACCGCTTGCGCCCCGCTGATTTTGGCGTATTCGTTTGAAAGCTTTGCTTCTTCTGCCATCAGGGGCAGATTTTCTGTGCGGAAAATTTCGGTGGCAACCCTCATTTTTTTGAGGGGGATTTCCATTCCTCTAGGAATTAAACCGGATTCCAACAGCTTGCGAATCAAACGATTTTCGGCGGAACGCAAAGGTGGCAAATTGTTTTGCAACCACTCGTTGAGTTCATTTTCCAGTCCGGTGTCTGCTGTATTACAACTGACCGCTACCTTGAGATGAGCAAAGTAACCAATTACCACATCGCTCAGGTTTGTCCAATCAGCCAGCCATTTTTCCCGGTTTCCAGAGTTTAGCTCGCGCTTTTCGAGTTCTTCATAAAAGGGCGCGATACCGTCCCATTTCCAATTTTTTATTTCCTCGCTGATGGAAGGAAGAGAGGCTAGCATTTATCTATTCCTTTCTGGTATTTGTCAGTAGGGCGTTTGCAAAGTCAGTATCTATATTTTCAACGGTTCTCCAAACCACCAAGAAAATCGTTTTTGTAGTCCGTTGCCTCAACCCCATGAGATTTGTGCCTCCCAACGAGGGCATCGCGATGCGCCCCTACAAAATCACCTCGCACCCTTGCCCAAACCCCTTTGAGAACCGTTTTATAGAGGACAATTCCTTTCTTGCAACAGCCCTGTATTTGTCAGATTCTTGATTTAATTGTGCAAACATAATACACTATTTCACCTGTTTTACTAAACCTGCTCGCGGAAAAGGGCATATATGCTGAAGTAACCGAAATTGCGCTACTGACATAGATGTCTATAATGGTGTGTGTTTGGTATTTGGAGTAAATGTGCAAAATTAAGACTAAGGGACACGTGCGAGTTCTCCTCAATTGTGATAAAATCGAATAAGAGAGGCAAGATGAAATATAATATAAGGGTTATTAAATCAGGGATGCGACTATGAAATATAAAACGCTCGGTCGTACAGGGTTAGTTGTTTCTGAGATTGGGTTTGGCACTTGGGCTATTGGTGGTAACAACCACGGCAATAGTTATGGTCCCACCGATGACGAAATTTCTGTAAAAGCAATTGCGAAAGCGCTTGAGCTTGGTTGTAATTTTTTTGATACTGCCGATGTGTATGGCTACGGGCATAGTGAAATCGTACTTGGGCAGGGTTTAAAAGCGGCTGGCAAGCTAAATGATGTTATTATCGCCAGTAAAGTTGGCGGCAATTTCTATAGCGGCAAAACCGTTGTTGATTTCAGTCGCGATTACATTCGTAAAGCGCTACAGGAAAGCCTGAAGCGTCTGCAACGTGATTACATAGACCTTTACCAGCTACACAATCCTAGCCGTCCGGTAATTGAAGACGGGCAGGTGTTTGAAGCTCTGGACGAACTCAAGAAAGAAGGGCTGATTCGCCATTACGGCGTTTCAATCCACAGTGTGCAAGAAGGAATTGCCTGTATTAAATCCGGCAAACCTGATACGCTGCAACTGGTCTATAATCTTACTTCTATGATTCAGAGCGAGAACCCCGCAGAAGAGCTATTCCCGCTGGCGAAAGAAAGCAATGTTGGCATTATCGCTCGCGAACCATTGGCTAACGGCTTCCTAACGGGCAAGCAGCATCGTGATACCAACTATGAAAAGGGCGATATTAGGGCGAGTTGGCCCGGAACCTATCGCACTTATAAAATCAACCTAGCTCAAAAGCTCATGTTCCTTCAAAACAAGGAACGCACAATGACTCAAGCGGCTTTGCGTTTTGTGCTGGATGAGCCTGCAATTTCAACTATGATTGTGGGGGTTAAAACTCCGCAACAGGCAATTGAGAATTTTATTGCTTCCGACCTAACCGCCCTTTCGGAATCAGATCACAAAAAGGTTGAAACGGTACTACTGGGTTAAGCTCCTAATACCTGCTGCCCACAGGTATTATCATTAACTCGCGTGGGGACAGCGAATTTGGAAGTACAACAAAATCTGGCGAGTAACGCGGCATCAAATAATGCCGCAATGGAACAGCCACAGGGCTTAATTGCTCGCCAGTGGCATAGATTAATGGCTGACCCTGTTTTCGCCTTTTGTTGGCATATCTATTTGACTCACCGGTTGTTGCTCTTTGCTTTGGGGGCAGCGTTGGTGATACTTGCTCCGGTAGAACCTCCTATGGGCGCAAGTCTTTTGCGCGATTTAGACCCCAATTTCTGGGGTCCCGGTTTCTTTTTCTTGCAACCTTGGCAAAGATGGGATACCAACTGGTATATCCATATTGCCCGCTTTGGCTATGATATTGGGAATGGCACCACTAATTTCCCGCCACTCTACCCACTTCTTATTGCGGTTCTAGGTAAATTGCTGGTAGGTCAGCATATGCTCGCCGCCTTGTTGGTTTCTAACATTGCTTATTTGGCAGCGATGTTCTATCTGTACCGCCTCTCTGCCCTGATTTTTGATGATGAAATTGCCCGCAAAACGCTGATATGGCTGGCAGTATTTCCCGGAGCTTTCTTTTTGTTGGGCGGTTATACCGAATCGCTGTATCTAGCGTTGGCTTGCGCCGCTTTCTATTATGGTGAGAAAGACCGCTGGGTGCTGGCGGCAGTTCTGGCAGGGTTCGCTGGAATAACCCGTATTCAAGGCTTTATTTTGATTCTTCCGTTGGGCTATCTCTATATGCAGCAGCGCGATTGGAAATGGCGAAAACTGGATCGTAATGCGTTGGCGCTGGCATTAGCTCCTTCTTTACTGGCGTTATACTTTTTCTATGTCTATTTTGTGTTGGGCGACCACAATTTTGGTAATCACCTTTCGATAATCTGGAGTGTGCGGTTTGCGCCACCGTGGGAGTCTTTCTTTGGTGGGCTTATTGCTATGTTTAACCCTTCCAATGTCAGCAACCTGATTTATAATGTGCTGGATTTGGTTACACTGGTAATATTTATTTGCTTCTCTATAGTATGGTGGCAACGCAAATTGCCTCGCCAGTATCTTATCTATATTGGCACTAGTCTGCTGGTTTACCTTACCCGCGCCGGGACAGGCGAGTTTATCTGGATGAGTATGACCCGCTACTTAGTAGTTCTTTTCCCTTGCTTCATGTTGATGGCAAAATCTGCCCCCCGCCTTCTCCTAAGATTTAGCGCGGCGCTACAAGCCCTCTGGGCAACTCTGTTTATTTTCTGGATGTGGGCGGGCTAACCACAGGTGGTATAAATTGCTTTACCGTTTTACTTGTTATGAAAGGATAAAATTTTAGAAATGCGCGAAGAGCATTTGGTAAACGCCGGGTGGTTGTCAGCACGTCTAAATGACCCATCCCTCAGAATAATTGATATGCGTGGCTATGTGCTTGCAGTAACTGCTGAAGACGGTACGCAAGAAGCCCGCTATACCGGAGCGCGGGAAGAATACGAAGCGTCACATATCCCCGGTGCAGTTTATCTGGATTGGACTAAGGATATAGTTGATTTGAATGACCCTGTACCGGTGCAAGTCGCAGGGGCGCAACAAATTGCTCATGTTTTGAGCGATGCCGGTATCGGGGATGAGCATACCATTATAGTTTATGATGCTCATCCGGCGATGCAATTTGCTACCCGTATGTGGTGGGTATTGCGCTATTATGGACACCACGATGTGCGGGTTTTAGATGGCGGCTGGAACAAATGGAGTAAGGAAGGAAATCCTTCCAATGCTCTTTTGCCTCACCATAAATTCGCTGTCTTTACTCCTCGCTTGCATCCTGAACTGAGAGCAGAGGCTGAACAGGTAAAAGATATGCTTGGCAAACCGGGGATTACACTGGTGGACGCGCGTGATATAGGGCAATATAGCGGTAAAATCCGGCGCGGTACTCGCGGTGGGCATATTCCGAGCGCAATCAGCCTTCCTCGCGAAGAATTGATAGATAGCGCCAGCGGCACATTTAAAAGCGATGCCGAGATTCGAGCGATTGCCGAGAACGCCGGGTTAAAGCCTGAAGACCAAATCGTGGCGTACTGTAACGGTGGAGTGGCGGCAACCTCCGTTCTATTCAGTCTTTCTATTATTGGTTTTCATAAATTGACCAATTATGATGGTAGCTGGAACGAGTGGAACGAGCGCGAAGATTTGCCGATAGAGTAGGATTAAAAAGTAACGCTTCCGCTCTTGGTTTGAGAGCGGTTTTTTTTCACTTGAGCAAATCTTTGCGGATATAAATCAAAAGCCCATCGCTACCATAAGCACTGGTGGCTATTTTCTGTAGCAAGGTGTAATTTTCCTTGAATTGCTGCGATAGGTTAAGGCTGTTACGCACGAATAGCTCTAGGCTTATAACATATTCAGGGTTTAGCTCATTCACCATACGGGTTGGAATGGCGTTATTGCTGGCTAATTCGTTGGGTGGGACAGGATAATACTTCAAAGCGCCGGGCGAAATCAGCCCCACCGAGTCGAAAATACGGGCGTTGGCGTAGTACCCAAGCATACCGATTTCGGGAGCGATTATGGTATCGGTTGGCTTTAGGTGCGGTGAAATTAGTTGCGCGGCTTCCCGATAATATTCCGGCGATTTCATACGGGTGCGCCCCCAGTCGTAAGCTTGCATCTGATTAGCAAGGCTTACCTCCAGATAAAGCACAATCCCTGCCACAAATAGGCGATTAAAGCCTACTTTTGGCTTGACCCAACGCGAAGCCCAACTTCTAATCCAGTTACTCCATTGGTAAAGTCCGGTAGTAGTGAGTAAGAGATACCATAAAACGAGCGGCACCAGATACCAATCAAATATCAGCACATCGCGATAGGTAGCCAGCACATATGCGCCGTTTAGCAGAAGCGGGAATGCCAGCGCTATACTTCCGGCTACTCGGTCTGTTTTCCAAATGCGCCATATCCCTGCCAAAATCAGCGCAAGGAATATTATTGTTGCTGCCAGCCCAAGCGCGAATATTTTCTTGCCATCTGGCAACTTCATGGCGGTGATAAATTGCCCAATAGGGTTATCCCACGCAATCAGGCTAAATTGCTTGAAACGCGCCAGCCCTGTTTCGGCGAAAATATAAACCTTGTCCCCTTTAGCGGTAATCGAATGAGGAATGGGGCTGCCGAAATAAAGGGTGGCAAACAACGCCCAAGGCGCACCGGTAGCCGCCATTAACAGAGATTCGCGCCATGGTATGCCGCGCCGAATGACCCCCGCAGCTATTAACACCAACCCCGCTATGATGATTCCTTCGGGGCGGCAAAGGGTGGCTAGGGAAGCGGCAAACGCGCCCCATACAGTTTGCCGCGTTACCGTAAGGTAGAAGGAGAGTAGTAGTAGAAATGAGAAAAGCGAGGTTTCCATCCCACCGATGCACCAGTTGGTACTAAATACCGAAACGGCAAATAGCAGAGGTGCAGCATATACGACACCCTGCGCTTTCTCTCCAATGAATTTTCTGCCAAGCAGATATAGTAAAACTAAGCTGACGCAATCTGCCAGAGTGTTGATAATTAAGGCTATCCAGCCCAAATCGCTGTTAAAAGGAAAATGCAATAACGCCAGCAGCAGGGTATAAAGCGGCGTAGTAGTGCCAAGCACAAACTCACCAGCGTTATAAACGAAGCCTGTACCGTTAGTGATGTTTTCCACGTAGCGAAAAGTGATAAAAGCGTCATCATAAGGGCGCGGACCGTTGATAAGACGCAGAGTGGCGGCGAGGATAACCAACACCGCCAGTATCGGATTTAAACGGGTTTTAGGCAATTCCTTTAAACAGGTCGGATCTATTGGCGGGTGCTTCGCCCGTTTGGTTAATAATCTCTACTACTTTATTACGTGCTTCCGGTTGCAAAAGTGCTTGCACCATTACTTCTGCCACATCTTCCCGCGAGATGCGTCCGGGGGCTTCCAACTTCGAGCGGATTAATACGCCAACCCCGCCCGGTTCGTTTACCAACCCGCCGGGGCGCACTATGGTGTAGGGAACACCACAGCCGATTATAACTTCTTCGGCTTTGCTTTTCAGCCGTAGCACTGGGGCAATCTGGGGGAACTGCTCCGGGTTGTCAGTACCAAGTGAAGTACACATCACAATATGCTCTGTGCCGGCTGTTTTGATGGCGATTGACAGTAGATTTATAAAGGTAACTTCAATTGCTTCGGTTTCAATTGGTTCGCGGAAATTACGCGCTCCGGTGGCGGTGATGACATATTTTATGCCTTCAAGGGCGGTTTGGAGTTCTGCTGGGTCGGTCAGGTTTGTTACTTGAACCTCCACACCGGGCATTTGCAATGCTTCTGCCTTTTCAGGGGTACGTACCAACGCCTTTACAGGGATGTTCTTTGCCAGCAAAGCTTTAACGACTCGGCTGCCAGTTTCGCCGCTCGCTCCAATGACCAGAACTAAGTCTTCCAAATGTGCCATTTTTTCTCTTTCCTGACAGTAAATTGACCTACAAAATGAAGCTATATTTTACCATGTCGGGGTGTGGATTGCCGCTTCTTTTTTGCCGTTGTAGTGCTGTGAAAGCCATTCCAGCACAATTTGATTAAATTCCTCACCACGTTCATCATTGGAGGATAAACGCGCCCGTTCAATTATCGCCAACTCGGTTTGGGGGCGCAATTTCAGGAATAGCTCCGAATCCTTCAAAGGGGTGATTTTGGCTTCGCGCCCCCACACAATGAGAGTTGGTTGCGAGATTTTCTCCCATTCGCCCCTTACAGAGTGATTCAAGTAGAAAGTGATAAAGCATACTGGGGCGTATTTGGCGTTAGGCTGATGCCCGGTGGCGTAATATCCTTCAATTAACTCTTTATCAATGCCAGTTTTATCCAAATAGCTGTCTCGCCCAAGAAATATTTTGGTAGATAAGCGTGTGGTTAGCAGCGAAAAAACCGCACTTCCCAATTTGCCATATAGCCAGCGATGCGCTCGTTTTAAGATTGCTGGAGGTGGGAAATCCAAACGTTCCAATCCGGTTGGGCTAATTAGTACCAAGGGTCCAAATAGCTGAGGGTCACTTACTGCCGCGCTGATAACATGCGCTGCGCTCAGGCTGGTAACAACTATGGCGGGAGCTATACCTTCCAATTCCAGAATGTGACTGGCAAAATCACGCGCGAACTCGATATAGAGCTTGGCGGTATAATCAATGGGTTTCCGCTCGGAACGCCCGTAACCGGGCAAATCTGGAACATATACTCGGTAATGTTTTGCAAATTCCTCATAATTTCGCCGATACTCATAGCCCCATGCGGCGGCATTAATCCCATGCAGCATTAGCAGGGGTGCGCCCTCTCCCAGAATTGAGTACACCACCTTATGTTCGCGCCACAGGAATGTACGCTCCTCACCCGGCAAGGTTAAAGTGGCATAGCTCTTATTTTTCCGATTCAACAGATTTCGCATAATTTTTCTCCTTAATTATAAATACTATTGATTCTAGTGTGAAAATAGGTTTAATACCAGAGGTTACACCGGAATTTGAATTAGCTTAAGGTGAAGAAATAAAAAAGCCCCGACCTTTTATGGGTCAAGGGCTTTCTACTCCAGAATTTTATACGATGCTTGGGTCTTTATGTTCACCGTAAACTTTACGCAACACTCCGGTTATTTCCCCAAGGGTGGCGTAAGCGTTGCAAGCTTCGATGAGGTAGGGCATCATATTTTCCTTGTTTTCGGTAGCTTTTTGGCGTATCGTTTCAAGGGCAGCGCCGGTTTTCTCATTGTCGCGTTCCATGCGGAGACGCGCCAAACGCTCACATTGGCGGCGGTAACCATCTGGGTCTATTTGCAGGAAAGGAATTTCCAGCGGCGCGTTATCCACGTAGTCGTTCACGCCCACGAAAATGCGCTTTTTGCTGTCAATTTCTTCTTGGAAGCGGCAACTGGCATCTACGATTTCTTTCTGAGGGAACCCGTGATTAATTGCTGCCAGCATCCCGCCCATTGCATCTATTCTTCGTTTGTATTCGTAAAAGCCTTTTTCCATTTCGTTGGTGAGGGCTTCCACCAAATAGCTACCGCCCAATGGGTCAACGCTGGTAGTGACTCCGGATTCGTGGGCGATAATTTGCTGAGTACGCAAAGCGATTTTGACGGCTTTGTCGCTTGGTAGGGCAAGCGCCTCATCCATCGAGTTGGTGTGTAGGGATTGAGTGCCGCCCAAAACCGCTGCCAGCCCTTGAATGGCAGTACGTACAATGTTATTCTCAGGTTGCGAAGCGGTAAGGCTACACCCTGCGGTTTGGGTATGGAAGCGCAATAACCAGCTACGCGCCTGTTTGGAACCATAGTTCGTGCGTAATTCATGCGCCCAGATGCGGCGTGCCGCCCTAAACTTGGCAATTTCCTCGAAGAAGTCGTTATGGCAGTTAAAGAAGAAGCTGAGGCGGGGCGCAAAATCATCCACATCCAACCCGCGCTTGATGCCCTCTTCCACATAAGTAAGCCCATCTATCAGGGTAAAGGCGAGTTCCTGAAGGGCGGTACTGCCTGCCTCGCGAATATGATACCCGCTGATGCTAATGGTATTCCAGCGCGGCATTTCTTTCGAGCCGAACTCCATTGTATCTACCACCAATTTGAGGCTTGGTTCGGGTGGGTATATATAGGTATTCTGAGCAATATACTCTTTGAGAATATCATTTTGGGTAGTGCCGCCTAGTATGCGGCGGGGGTAGCCCTTCTTTTCGGCAGCCGCAATGTACATCGCCCAAACCACAGGGGCGGGTCCGTTTATGGTCATGCTGGTGGTAACTTGGTCGAGTGGAATACCATCTAACAGGATTTCCATATCTTCGAGGCTGTTCATTGCCACGCCGCATTTGCCCATTTCGCCTTCGCTCAAAGGGTCATCGCTATCGCGCCCGTAAAGGGTGGGGAAATCGTAGGCGATACTTAACCCGGTTTCGCCATGTTCTAGTAGGTATTTAAAACGTTTGTTGGTTTCTTCGGCAGTGCCAAACCCGGCAAACTGGCGCATAGTCCAATTTTTGGCGCGATACATATTGGCATGCACGCCGCGAGTAAATGGATATTCGCCCGGCATGCCGAGGTCACGTTCGTAATCCAGAGCTTCCACATCGGCGGGGGTGTAGAGGCGGTTAACCTTCATACCGCTAATAGTAGTAAATTCAACTCCGTTTTCTGGGGCGCGTTCCGGTACGCGCTCTATGGTTTTTTTAAGGGTGGTACTTTCCCACTGCCTTCTCTGCTCTTTAATCCGACTTACTTTGTCAGGGTTATAACTACTCATTGTTATAAATTACCTCCTGCTATTAAAAAAAGCATGTCTTATACTCTATAAGGTTCACGATAGCATATATGCACAATTTTAACATATATTCATAACATGGCATTAATCAATTGTTATGGAGGTACGGGGCTTTTGCAAAATCAGTATTTATATTTTCAACGGTTCTCCAAACCACCAAGAAAATCGTTTTTGTATCCCCCATCCGGGGGACAGGCGAACCGCCATTCTTTTATTGCCACATCACCCACAAAAAACTCCACCGAACGAGGGCATCGCGATGCGCCCCTACGGGTTAATCTTCTTGGCGTGTTGACATTGGAATACCGACCTTGCCCCTGCCCTGATTGCCAGTTTTAACAATAGTTGCAACAGCATTAGGCAAGCACTATAATCAGCAGTCAGGCAAGCTATTATTCAACCAGCGGGCGATAGGTTTGCGCCCTGCGAAGATTAGGAGACCAGATGTATAACCCTCTGCTTGAACGTCTTGAGAAAGGACCTATCCTATGTGACGGAGGGATGGGCAGCCTCATTTTTGCACGTGGTATTCCATACCAGCAATGCTATGAGGAATTGAACATTACCCAACCTGATTTCATCCAGCAAATTCACCGCGATTATATTGCAGCGGGGGCTGAAATTATTGAGACTAATACCTTCGGAGGTAACCAATATCGCCTTGCTAGGCACGGCCTAGAAAATCGGGTGCGTGAGTTTAACCTGAAAGGCGCAAAAATCGCTAAAGAAGCTCGCGATATTTCAGGCGAAAATGTAATGGTAGCAGGCTCAATCGGTCCATTGGGTCAGGTAGCGGGGTCAGGTGGCGGTCTCACTTCTGAGCAGATTCAGGAAGCTTTCCGCGAACAAATCGAAGCTCTTATGGAAGGTGGCGTAGATTTACTTATTTTCGAAACCTTCTATGATTTTATTGAAATGAAACTGGCACTTGAAATTGCTCGTAAGCTTACCAATATGCCTATCGTGGCGCAAATGACCTTCATCGAAGATGGCACTACTTTTTCGGGGAATACTCCGGCACAGGTGGTGCAAATGCTGCGTGAGGGTGGCGCGGATGTAATCGGTATAAACTGCCATATCGGACCTCAGGGTACGCTTTCGGTGCTGGAGCAAATGGTCACTTCCGCTCCTGAATTTCATAATTTCTCAGCACAACCAAACGCTGGTGCGCCTATCCGAGCAGAAGGGCGTATGCTCTACCAAGCTACTCCCGAATATTTCGCCGGATTGGTGCCGGAATTTCTTGGTTTAGGTGTGAAAATACTGGGCGGTTGCTGTGGCACTACCCCCGAACACATCGTCGCAATGCGCCATGCTATCGACTCGCTGTTGCCTGAGCAAGTTAAGAAATTCGCGCCGGGTAGTTCTGGTGAGTATATTTTCAGCCCTCCACATCATGACCCCGGACCGGATAATCAAGAGCAATCTACCGGAGGCGCTTTGCAACGCACTTTGGATAAATCTACCAACTGTGAGCCAACTGAACTTGCCCGGAAACTGGCTTCCAAAGAGTTTGTGGTGAGCGTGGAATTGCTTCCGCCCAAAGGCATTAATCCTACCCGGATGCTTCAGGCGGCTTCGCGCATGGCAGAACTAGGTGCTGATGTTGTTAATATCACCGATAGCGCAATGGCAAAGGTGCGTATGGGTAGTATGACTTGTGCAATCCTTATCAAGCAATCGGTAGGCATTGAAACCATTATTCACTATACTAGCCGTGACCGCAACCTGATGGCTTTGCAGAGCGATTTGCTGGGCGCACATGCTAATGGCATCCGCAACGTGTTGGCGCTTACCGGCGACCCGCCGCGCTTGGGGGATTATCCTGGAGCGAGTGGGATTTGGGATGTAGACTCAATTGGGCTGGTTTCGATGATGAATCGCTTTAATCAGGGTGCTGATTGGAATGGAACTAGCATCGGTACGCCTGCCAATTTCAATATTGGCTGCGCTTTTGAACCTACCGCCCATGATGTAGAGGTGCATATTGAGCGATTGCGTAAGAAAATCGAAGCGGGCGCACATTTTATTATGACCCAACCGGTTTTCGATGTGGAAATTTTGCGCGAAACTCTAGGTAGGCTGGGCAACATTAAATTACCCATTATTGCGGGTATAATGCTACTACATAATTACAAACTCGCAGAATACATTCATAATGAAGTACCCGGCATCGTTATTCCCCCACGTGTGTTAGGACGCATGCGCGAGGCAGGCGATAAAGCTTCGCTGGAAGGGCTAAAAATTGCCGCTGAACTGATTGAACAAATGGGTAGCATGGTGCAAGGTGTGTACCTGATGCCGCATGGCAAATACGATGCCAGCGCGGAACTGGTCAGAATGCTCAAGGTATAAGGAGAAGCAGTTGTGAAAAAATGGCAGTATAAAGTAGTTTGCTATACCTATATTGATAGTAGCGCGATTTGGCTTTCGGTCTTTGACAAAGTAGAAGCGCAAACCATTGAAGAACTAATTGCCCCTTTGGGTGAAGAAGGTTGGGAATTGATAAGTGTAACGGCGGAACTGGCAGTACCTATGGATATGCCTACACCTTCGTATATTCCGGCGCGGGGCAGTAGCGGCGGCATTTTAGACAAAATTCGGGGCGTATCGAACGACAACTCCGGAGGCGCACAATTAATGTTGGCGAGTAGTGGCGGGTTCGATGTGAAAGCCTACCGTGCCTTCTTCAAGCGAAAGAAACCCGGTCTTTTCTAATAGTTGTGTGTAAATAAAGTGCTTCAAAAAAAGAGATAAACCAGAAAAACTAAAAGGAAGCCTGAAAAGGCACATAGTCAAGGCAGGCTAATGCGATATATTCCTAATGTCGCATTAGCACGCATACAAAGCCCATATACCCCCACGCCTATATAAACCTCACACACATATATAAGCAGCTTATATAGGCTATATCTTAAATTAGTTATTTATTGCGCTTACTCTGGATTCAGATATGACACCCGTCAAGTCTTGGTAAGTTTCCAGCACCCTGTCGGCGATAGCTCGCCAGCCAAACTGCTCGGCATGGAGAATCGCTTGGTGCCCAAGCTTGTTGCGGTATTGGGTATCATCCAGCAAATGACGGATGGCGTTAGCCAGTTCAGCCTCATCTCCGGGTGGCACCAATAGCCCGCTATAGCCATCCTTTACGGTGTAAGGCAACCCGCCAGCCCGGCTGGCAATTACGGGAGTTCCACAAGCCTGCGACTCAAGGGCAGCCATACCAAAGCTTTCATAATAGCTTGACATAACAGTAATATCGGCAGCACTATAATAAAAAGGCATTAAGTTTTGGGGTTGAGAGGGCAAGAACTTTACATAATCATCTAAGCCTAACTCTCTTACCATAGATTGAAGGCGAATAGCTTCCGGGTTATCGTCTTGCCCTGCTTTGCTGCCACCGCCCACCACAATCACTTGGGTATCTCGCTCGCCCTTTTCCACCAATTGCCGAATAGCTCCTATCAGCACGTCCACCCCTTTGATTGGTTCAATTCGCCCCACCAGCAAGAGAATATTGCGTGCGGTCAAACCTAACTGGGTACGCGCATCGGCTTTGTGACGTGGCTTAAATAGCTTCAAATCCACCCCACAAGGGACTATATCTATTTTGTCTGCTTCTGCTCCGTATTGCCAACTCAGCGAGGCTTTTTCGGCGGCGGTGGCAGCGACAATTCTATCCACGCTATTCATTAAAACGGCTTCGCGTTCTACACGGGTATTCGGTTCAAGTTCGTTTTCATTTCGCGCAGTTGCATTTTTCAGCAAAGCTAGGGTATGAAACATCTGCACTACCGGAACCCGCCATTTCTCGCTCAACATTAAGCCTGCATATCCACTTAGCCAATAATGTGAATGGATAACGTCATATTTCAAGCCTTCGCTGTGCTGGAAATTCTGGATATTGCGAACAAACTCAGGTAGATGCTCGTATATCTTGTTTTTATTATAAGGTTTGAGCGGACCTGCTGGTAAGTGGATAATACGCGCATTATCGCTCAAGGTATGGGTGAGAGGTGTTATCAAACTTTGGGTACGGGTAAAAACATCTACCATAATACCGCGCCGACCCAATTCTCGGCTTAGTTCGCGTACATAAACGTTCATGCCCCCTGCTTCTTTGCTGCCCAAAACTGCCAGAGGACATGTATGCACGCTAAGCATGGCTACCCTGTAAGAATCTTTATTCATTTTGCTTGAATAACCTCGTTATTTATATGTGATTTATTTTAATACCAAACAAAACTGCTGTTTATATATACAGCTATCTAAATTTGTAAGCTAAGTCCTATAACTAGGAAGATTAGCGCAATCAAAGGTAACCCGGTTTTCAGGATTTTACCTGTACCGCCCAGTTGCAATTGCAATGCTACTTCCAAGAATACTACTACAAATCTCAATCCTAATAAACCGAAACCGAGCGGCAAAAATAGCCCAAATCCTCCAGTAATTAACGCAGTTCCGCCCAGAACAAACATTGCAATAGCCGCGCCGAGATTCATCAGAGCCAGCAGCCAATTGTTGTTGCCGAACCAACTAAGAATACGTATATCTACAGTTTGTTTCTCTTGATTAAGCATATTTGCTTGAGGTGGACTATCAGGTGTAACCGCTCTTCTAGTAATTTGAGGTGATGCTCCTGTTTCTTGGGTTTGTTTCAAAGACCTTTTGCTTTTCGCCATTTCTGTTCTCGCTTATTTTAACTTAGTATATTAAGACCACCCGCATTATGTTTAGCCGAAACGAGGGGGTGTTAACTCCAATAGTAACATCAAATCGCCCGCTATTAAAGAATGACCGCCCAGTAATACGGTCAACCCAGTTTTCTGTTGAACCTCAACTGCTGCGTAGGTAAATTCCCGCAAGTAGGTATCATTAATACCTTCAGGATTAAAAGCATCGCTGTTAAAACGGTCAGCGCGGCTGAAATTATATTTTAAATGGGCAAACAAAACTCGTGTATCAATTGCTACGGCTGTACTCAATTCAGCTAGTTGGGAAAAAAATCTGTGTGGACCCACTTTCTCCAGTAGTAGCCCTGCCAGAGATTTTACCAAGCCTTTAGCTTCTCTACCGCTGGCACGCATACCTCGTTCTTCGCTAAGTATTCGGGTTTGCCCGTGTGCGCGTGTTTCCAGCAAACGATGTACTCCACCACTTACCCTGCCGCTTACCAGCACTTTGCTTTCAAAATGGCTCAATTCGCATAAAAAAGCGTGGGCGTTGCGAGTTGGGAAAGCTTTTTCTTCACTCAAAAACTCTTTGAGCAAGCCCGCTTCTGAATTATTATCAAGCCAGATTTTTAAAGCGGCGCCATCGGTAGGCGTATCTATATCAAAGATGGTACGAAACGTTCGGCTGTTTCCGGGTAATATTTGCCGCCACACCAAATCGGCGCGTTGGCATAAGCTCCATGCCAGATTGTTATCACTATCCGGTAATTCATTACGGGCAACAAGTTTATTAATGGCTTCAGCCGGTTTCCAGCCTATGATATCTGCGCTAAAAAAGTTATTAGCTGTAACAACCTCCGGTTCTTCTTCCAGAACATTAATCAAAGATTGCCATTCGTTAGCAGAGAACAAAGCCGCCGCCCCTGCTCCAGCATAAACGACTACATCTTTGGCTGGCAACAATTGTGCTACTCGACTGAGCGAATAACCAAAATCAAATGTACCGGAGGAGGAAATTTCATTATCGAACAGCAGTTCAACCCCCTCTGGCGGTTTGAAAGAGTAGTCATTGGTTAGCACTAGCATTCTTTCAAAAAGCCCGGTTGCGCCTGCAACTTGTAAAGTAGATACGGCAGCTAATCTTAGCAGCTTATCCATCGCCGATTCTACAGGTGTAAGCGGCGAATCGTTTGGACATCCATAAAACAATATAAGGTTATTAGCCACCTCACTCCTCTCCAGTTACTTTATAACTACCTAAAGCATTTTAGCACATTTAAAAAGCTGGAAAATTTCGGTTGAGTATAAAGGAGGTTGTATCAAAAATGCAGAAAAGAATTACAAAGTGTGCTAAAATAGGGCTAATCTTTATTTATTTTACGCCGTGTAGATACTTATATTAGCTAAATTGGAATACATCTGCTTAAGCTGGTTATTTTTGGTATAGATACCAGTTTCCCTCTAGGATGGGAGTTTACCAATGAAAAGCCCTAAAATTTTGATTGTCGATGATGAACAAACTATTTTACACTATTTGAGTGATGCACTGGATGATGAAGGCTACGAAATATCTACCAAAGCAAGTGGTACCGAAGCAGTTTCTTCTCTGCAAGACGATGTTTATGACCTTGTGCTGGTGGACTTAAAACTCCGGGATATTGATGGTCTTGAAGTTATGCGCGAAGTAAAAAAACGCTCCCCTGATACTGTTGTGATAATGTTAACCGGGCATGGTTCTCTGGATAGCGCTATGGAAGCGATTCGCACTGGCGCTTCTGATTACTTGCTAAAGCCAATCAAGATTCAAGCTCTCAAGGACAGCCTTAAAGAGGGGCTAAAAAAACGCGAAGAAACTCTAAATCAAAAACGGCTGGCTGAACAAGCGCGACAGTTCGCCCGTAGTGTAATTGAGGGTGGCGAAATCCAATCCGCGGCAGTTGCTGAAGTTAAAGGCGTTAAAAGCGAAGACGAAGAAATAATTAAGGTTAATGACGTGGTAGTAGATATAAGAAAACACGAAGTTCGCCGTGATGGCGAGCTAATGGGTCTGACTCCTACCGAATTTAACTTATTGGTTACTTTGATGAACAATGCCGGGCGCGTTTTAAGTTGTAAATATCTGGTAAAACAAGTTCACAATTATGAACTTAGTGAATTTGATAGTCGCTCTATGATTCGGGTTCATATCAAGCACCTGCGACACAAAATAGAGCGTGACCCTAATAATCCCGAATATATTTTGAATGTGCGCGGTTTAGGCTATAAGTTTGGAACTTAATAGGGTTAGGGGGTTATTGCACTATTATTCGGCAGGTTGAAAAACAGACTAAAGTTAATATCTGGCAAAAGCTGATTGCCCCTAACCCGCGCCTAAATCCGGACGAGCAAAGGCACGCCCGGCTTTTTAATATCTTATTGTTGGTTACCGGATTAGGGGTTTTGGTTCTTATTTTATCCACCCAGATACCTGCGCTCCCCAATATTGACTATCGCCAGTTCATCCCCCAATTGGCAGGGTTAGCCATAATTCTCGTATGTTTTCTGTTAAATCGGGTAATATCTTCCAACATCTCTGCTATTATTTTCTTCTTGCTGGTAAACGGCTTGGTACTTATCTATGTGCTTACTTCACCGGATGAGATGTTCGTTATAGATTTGCGTTCGATTTCGACTTTGCTAATCTTGCCCGTAGTTGCATCTTCAGTAATTATCGGGGCTGTTTACTGTTTTATTTTTGCAGGAGTTGGTATTGCCGGTATTTTCATTGTGGCATTACTCCGTGTTAAACCCGGACTCTTCTTGTTGGAGAAGCCAACCGACGTTTTTAATAATGTCAGCGCTCCTGTTGCTCTTTTAATAGTGATGGCGGGGCTATCTTGGTTCTTTGATGCGAATTCGCAAAATCTCATCTCACGTTTGAGAGAGCGAAATTTTAACTTAGATACCCTTAATCGTGAATTGGCTCAAAAGCGTGATGCAGAACGTCAATTATCATTTCAAGTCAACGACTTTACCGAACAGGTTTCATCTTTATTTAACGAGCAAGCCCGTTATATCGATAATCAACTTGCTGCCGTATTACAGGTAACTATTACCATTGAACACTTTGATCAGACTAACGAAGCGATTGCACGCTTAGCTCGTCAGGTGGATTTAACCGCTCAAGAATCTCTCAAAGTAGCTGAAGATGGCACAGGCAATGTGCTGAATGCTTTAAGTTCCTTACTTTTAATCAGTGAGCGTACTCAGGAGTTTGCCAATTCGATGGATGACCTGTACAATCAGGCGCATCAAATCGATCAAATTATTGAATTGATAACCGAAGTAGCTGAGGAAACTAACCTGCTGGCTTTGAATGCTACTATTGAAGCTGCGGGCGCGCGTGAATACGGTAAACGCTTTGCCAGTGTTGCCAACGAAGTCCAACGCCTAGCTAATCGCAGTCGTGATGCGGCAGATCAAGTCAATCGCGTTATGGAAGATTTCCGCCGGGCAATTCAAGCTATTTCTGAAACTGCCCATCAAGGAGTTAATGAAACTACTCCGGTTATTTCAGGTTCGCGCCAGATTAATAGCGCGTTGGATGTGGTAGTGGTAATGGCTGAAAACACTGCAACTCTAGCACGCCAAATAGCTCTATCTAGTCAGCAGCAACGCGAGGCTACCGTCCAGTTAGTAGCTACAATCCGGCATATTTCCGACATTTCTAGGGCTGTATCCCAAGAGGGGAAAGGAGTTTTAAGCAGTTTGGAAGTTCTTTATCAAGCGGTGCTAAAACTTACTGGTAATGAGCAAGCAGACTGATACATAAATGGAAAACTCTAATATCTCTCAACAATTAGCTGCTATTGAAGCCATACTTTTCATATCTGCGGAAGCTGTTAATTTTGCCGATTTGCAAAAGGCTTTGCAAATAGAGCCAAAATGGCTTGAAGAACTTATCACTACCCTTAACGGTGATTACGAGAACAACGCTAGGGGCTTGCGTATTTACAGACATAACAACACCCTACAAATCGTCACTTCCCCTGAAGTTGCCCTTTATATAGAACGCTTTCTCGGTTTACAACCCGCTTCCCGCCTTTCGGCAGCCGCGCTTGAAACCTTGACCATTATTGCTTACCGCCAACCGATTACTCGGCAAGGAATAGAGGCAATACGTGGTGTAGATAGTAGTGGGGTTATAAATACTCTACAAGCGCGTAGCCTGATTGAAGAAGTAGGGCGTGCTGAAAGCATCGGACACCCCGTATTATTCGGCAGCACCATTGAATTTTTGCATCAGTTTGGTCTTAAAAACCTAGCGGAGCTGCCCCCATTGGAAGGTCTCAGCAACACAGCTAAAACTGAAGCCTCTCTTCCCGATGTTACAATGTAGCTATCCAAAATTTGGGACATGTTTTTGTTGTTTAATACAATTTTAATATAGATTTGTATGGTATAAATTGCAGAAATATTGTATTATATAAATATCATGTAAATATTTACCTTATTTTATTATTTAGGTTCAAATTCGCACAAAAAGCTTTGAAAATACGGAATAAATTGAGCTTAGCTGAGTAAATATCATACAGAATTAAAACAAAATCACTTGGCTTTTTAGGATTCTGATTAATGCTTGAGCTTCAAAGACCGCTAATATCTACTAAAATAAAATCTTACACTTTTGTTGAGAAACTCACTCACGAGGCTCGTTTGCCGTACCTGCCGGGTTTGGAAGGCTTACGTGCGGTTGCTGTAATTGCTGTAATACTATACCACGCCGATTTATTATTTATACCGGGCGGTTTTTTAGGCGTTGAAATTTTCTTCGTAATCAGCGGCTACCTAATCACCTCGCTCTTATTGGAAGAGGTGCGCCACACAGGTACTACCAACCTCCAAATGTTCTGGTTCAGACGCGCTCGTCGCTTGCTTCCTGCGGTTTTTCTCCTACTTATCGCAACCTTAGCTTTTTCAGTAACTTTCTTGTCGAGTGAGGTAGCTAGTATTCGGGGCGATGCGCTTGCCTCAACCGGATATGTCACAAATTGGTATCTCATTTTTGAGAATAAATCATACTTTGAGAGCATCTCCAGACCATCGCTTTTAAAGCACTTATGGTCGTTGGCAGTAGAAGAGCAATTTTATATTCTGTTCCCACTGCTACTATGCTTTGTTCTAATAAAATTGCGCCGGATATATGCTTTGCTTATTCTGGTTGTTGGAATTATTGGCTCAACCTTACTGATGGCTGCGCTCTATCTACCGGATGCAGACCCTTCGCGGATATACTATGGAACCGATACCCGTGCTGCCGGTTTGCTAATTGGCGCAGCATTGGCTTATTTCTGGACACCATGGCGCATGCAATCACGGGAAGATAGGGTTCCACCTATACTCCTGGACATTATAGGATTAGCTGCGCTTGGCGGCTTAATCTTTATCTTAATCTGGCTAGATGAATCGAACCCCTTTTTGTATCAGGGCGGTTTTCTGGTAACTGGGCTTCTTACTGCAATTTTGATAGCGGTAGTAGTACATCCCTATAACAGATTTACAACCCGCTTGCTGAGTTGGAACGTAATGCGCTGGATTGGTTTGCGCTCATATGGGATTTACCTTTGGCACTGGCCAATCTATATGGTTACTCGCTCAAATCTGGATGTATCCCTAAATGGGTTGCCCTTGTTGTTAGTACGTCTTGTATTAACCTGTTTGTTTGCCGAGCTTTCTTACATTGTTGTAGAAACACCTATACGTAAAGGCGCTTTAGGTGCTGCTTGGAAATCTTGGAGGGAGGCTAACGGGATTAAGCGTAAAATCCTCGGTTGGCGCTGGAAGATGTCAGTGAGTACATTAATAGTATTTTCACTGGTATTAGTTGCGTCTGTTTCCGCAGCGCACCCTGTTCAAACCCCTGCTTATCTGGCGGAAAATTCCCTTAAAATTACTTATCCCAACATAATAAATACTGTGCTGCCTACTTTTACAGCAACTCCAATTTCAAATTATGCACCCTTGCCAACTTCTACCCCTGAAGCTACTACTGAATTTGCGGCAACCCAAACGCCCCAACCTACCCATACGCCCTCGCCTACTGCTATACCACAAGCAACCCCTACTCCTGAAATACCTTTGCGAGTTACCGCGATTGGAGACTCGGTTATGTTGGGTGCAGCAAAAGACTTGGGCAATCTTATTCCGGGATTAACTCTTGATGCAGAGGTTAGCCGCCAATTCCTACGAGCGAACGATATTCTGAAATCATATAAAAAAGAGGGCGTTCTGGGAAACCTAGTAATAATACATCTAGGCAATAACGGTGGTATCAGCGATCAGCAATTTGACGAACTTATGCAAAATTTAGTAGATATTAAGCGCGTCATATTTGTAAATGATAAAGTTCCGCGCCGCTGGGAAGAGCCAAATAACGATATTATTGCTAGAGGCGTGAAACGCTATCCCAATACACAACTGGTAGATTGGTTTACTGCTTCTACTAATCATCCTGAGTTATTCTGGGAGGATGGGATGCACTTGCGCCCTGAAGGCGCAAAATTCTACGCCGAACTGGTTATCTCCGCGCTACGCTCCTGATGCTTTTAGCTATTCTTAAATAATACTGACCCAAATTCACCACATTTTCCGTGACAGAATCATCCTATTAGCCTCAAAAAGGTCTTGCAGAAATAGTTATAATTAATATTATATGATTATAAATTTCCTAATTACATTGATGGTGGTGAAGTTGTGTTTGGAAAAGAAGAATTTTACCGGGTAATTCTGGATAACCTATTTGATGGAGTATATCTGGTCGGAAAAGACAAAAGAATAACATACTGGAATAAGGGGGCAGAACGCATTACGGGTTACGATAGTAAAGCGGTACTAGGTCGCAAATGTTCCGAGAATCTGCTCATGCACGTAAGTGAGTCTGGTGTTCTCCTTTGCATTACTGGGTGTCCAATTTATGAAACAATTACTGACGGTGCCGTTCGTGAAGCGGAAGTGTTTCTGCATCATAGTGATGGGCATCGTGTCCCGGTATTGGTTCGGGTAGCTCCATTAGTAGATGAGGAAGGTAATATTATTGGTGCCGTGGAAAGTTTCAGCGATAATTCAATTACCATACAAGAACGCAAACGCGCTAATAATTTTCAAAAAGAAGCAATGGAAGATGTCCTCACCGGTATTGGTAATCGCCGCTATATCGAGCATAAACTTCGTTTTTCTCTAGGCGAAGCTCAACAACTGGGTGACCAAATTGGCGTATTATTAATTGATATAGACTACTTTAAAAAGGTAAATGATACTTACGGGCATGATATAGGCGACCATGTTTTAAAAATGGTTGCCCAAACAATTGCTCATAATATTCGAGCAACCGACTTTGTTGGTCGTTGGGGTGGCGAAGAATTTGTTGTTGTATTACATAATATGGATCAAGAGTGGTTGGTGGCAATTTCCGAGAAAATCAGGGCGTTGGTAGGAAAAGCTCAATGGCATACCCCAAAAGGTGAGCTTAAAGTTACTATCTCGATTGGCGCATGTCTTAATACCAACGAGGATACAGTTGATAGTCTGTTTGAGCGTATTGACAAAATGCTCTACCAGAGCAAGAGCGAAGGGCGCAATCGGGTGAGTTATGCTTAAAAATCTAGGATTAATAGTATCCTTTCTAAAAATAGGGTAGGGAGGACAAAATAGAAACGGGCTAAAATAGTGCCTGTTTTTGGGGCAAGGGATGGCTAACAGGAAAATATGGCTTTGTTGAGACTCCTGCTAGCCGCCATTCGCTCTCTGCCTCCTTCAACCGCAACTTCAGAAATTCCTCATAACCTAACTCCTGTCCGATCAAGCCCTTGATCGCTACCCGCTTCACTTCCCGTTGTTCACTCCAAAACA
>NZ_JBAXHI010000041.1:0-34289 GCF_037138995.1 Candidatus Chlorohelix sp.
ACCGCCGGGTCTGCCGCCGTAGTTAACACCTTCACCGGGGGGCCTGCTGCTGCCCTCACCCTCACTGGGGGGTCTGCCGCTGCTTTCGCCACTATCGGTGGGAGCTTTGCCGCCGCTGTCGCCGGATCTGGGGGGAGCAGGATTATTAGACTGGCTGTTAGACCCACCTGATTCGTTTTCGCTATTATCACTATTTGACATTTAGTTTAAATTTCCTCCTATATTTTGCCTGAACCCATTTTATCTACTCCACCTCGACTGCGCTCCTTTCAGGCAAAGCCTCACCGAATTCTTTTAGATGCTGGCGTGTTTCAAGGTCTATAGTAATCTTAAGGGCATTTTCCACAGATTTCTTTTCCAACCCTTTTTTCCAACATTCGCTGACACTGCAAAGATAAGCGCCGCGCCCCGCTTTTTTTCCGGTAGAATCAATTTCTACCTTGCCTTCTTGGGTGCGTACCAACCGAATAAAACCACGCTTGGCATTGGAACTGCGACAGGCAATACAAGTGCGTTGCGGCACATGTTTGGGGCGTGGTCCCTTTGGTTTTTTCCCTTTAGAGGGTGTTGCGCTTATAACCATAGAACTAGCCGTTCACCTTGAAACTATCAATTAGTTCACCGTCAAAAAATATGTCAAGATGGTCGCCATTTACTTCCAATTCAACCAACTGACCCACATATTCTTCGGCTAAGGGTCCATAAGCCTCGTTACGGAAGACTACCTTGCGATCCTTGCGGACGGTACGGGTCTCACGTTCCGCGCTTGAATCTGTCCCACCCTCATTGCCTTCTTCTACAGGAATATCACCGTTATATTCTTCAGCGCGGAAGGCTCGTACCAGTTCATCGCCAAACATTACCAGCAAGCGTTGTCCGTTATCGAACAAAGTCACATTCTGGTTAGCAAATTGTGGCGGCAAAGGACCTAAAGTCACCCCGTTATAAGTGAAAGTGCCATCTTTACGAACCTTGCGAGCTTCGCCGCCGGAGGGTTTTGCTAAACTCTCATCTTCGGCTTCCTCCGCATTGAAGCTGATACCGGCAGCGGCAGCGGCTCTGGCGAACGAATTTGCCATGTTGTTTTCCATGCGTTGTTCTTCGCGACTGAGGGCAGCCCGCGCCAATTTCGCGAAATCATCATCTTCAAGGCTACCGTGAGAATAGCTACCGCTGGCAGCGGCTGATGCGGCTGTGATGGGCTTAATGTCTATCCGCCATCCGGTTAATTTTGCGGCAAGGCGGGCGTTTTGCCCTTCTTTACCGATTGCAAGGGATAGCTGGTTCTGTGGAACCAATACCAACGCGCTTTTTTCCTCCTCATCAAGTTCCACACGTACCACCTGAGCAGGGCTTAGCGCGTTAGCAATGTACTTTGCCATATCGGTATCCCACGGTAAAACATCTATTTTCTCGCCATAAAGCTCGTTCACAATGTTTTGGATGCGGACACCCCGCATACCCACGCAACTTCCTACCGGGTCAATCCCTTCTTGGCGGGCGGCAACCGCTACTTTAGAGCGTAAGCCGGGTTCGCGGGCGATGGATTTAATTTCTACGGTGCCGTTAAAAATTTCTGGCACTTCTATTTCAAAAAGGCGGCGCAACAAGTTACGGTGTGTGCGTGAGACGATGAGTTGTGCGCCGCGATGGTTCTTTTGCACCTCAACTAGAAAGACTTTTATGCGTTGTGCCACGCGATACCGTTCGGTGGGAACTTGCTCTGCGGGGGGCATCAATGCTTCGGCGCGGGGTTCGAGTTCGATAGTAATACCCTTTGCATCTATTCGCTGGATAGTCCCGTTTACAATGTCGCCTTCGCGGTCAGTAAAGGTTTCATATATATGGTCGCGCTCTGCTTCTCGAAAGCCCTGCAATAACACTTGCTTAGTGGTTTGAGCGGCAATGCGCCCGAAATCTTTAGGCGTATCATCAACCTCGTAAATATCGCCTACTTTAAGATGGGTACGTGAATTTAAACCGCGCACTTCCTCAATGCCGATTTCAAGGCGTTCATCTCCCACCTCTTCCACGATGCTGCGCTGGATAAAAACGCGCACATCTCCGCTGGTCAAATCCACCCGGATGTTCTGGGAAGCGGCGATAGTATTTACTCTTTTGTAAGCGGCTTTGAGCGCGTTTTCCAGAATACCAACTACGGTCTCTTTAGCGAGACCTCTATCCGCAGCAATCTGGGCTATAGCTGCTCTAAAATCGCTTTTCATACGCGAAGCTCCTTGTCTATGTCCATATTCAATTTTTAGTCTTTTTCAAAATAACAGCCCAAGCCTGAAAATCAGGGTGGGCTACCGGGAACGAACTAGCTTGACTTTCAAACTCGCCGCAACCGCTACTTAAAGCGGGACGGGAGCAGCATTATCTTAATCAATACGCATTGCAAACAGTCCTCGATAGTCAAAAGTTAGCTAACAATTAAAAAAGCAGGTTAGCAAAAGCCCACCTTTAGTTAGACTTCTATTCAGGCTAAATTATACCACCACGCCCATCCCTTTGCAATAGTTTGGAAAATCGCGACAGGGCGATTGCAAGAACGGGTTCGGATTCTGTAGGAGCAACCTCGGTGTTGCGACAAGACGCGCCCTCGATGGGTGGCGCAAATCGGCTGGCAGAGCAGCCTCGCACAGGGGCAATCGTTAGAAGGGCGTATTCAAATACGCCCCTACGGGAAGGGGTCACATTACAGTTTTGATATATTGAGCGGCGCGGTGGGCGATGGTTTCGATGGTAATCATCGGGTTTACGCCACAGGCGGTAGGGAAGGCGCTGGCATCGGTTATGAACAAACCGGGCGTGGTATGCGCCTCGTTGTGTTGGTTGACTACCGAACGCGCCGGGTCACTGCCCATGCGGCAACTGCACATTTGATGAAAGCTACTGTAGATGGTTTGGTTTGCGCCCCAGCCGCGCCGGTCTATTTCTTCCATAAAATGTTGGCGAGTTTGCCCCGATTTGCCCGGTTCGTATTTCGCTGGAACGGGTTGGACGCTGTATATTTCCTTTGCGCCTGCCGCTTCCAGAATTTGAATTGCGCCTTCGGTTGCCGCTCGCATGTGGGCGGTATCGTATTTGGATAGCTGGTAGTTAAATATCGGTTGCCCGTATTTGTTCAAGCGCACCTCGCCCCCGTCTCGGTCACGTAGTAACGCCCCGATATAGGCGGTATGTTTCAAGTTGCCCATCAATTTCTTGAAGGCGCGTCCGTTTTCCCAACCGAAAATATAGGAGGGAGTTACCAGATGCGCCGGCGCGGTTTCAAAGATTGCGCCATAGCCTTTGCCATCGAGATTGGAGAATTGGGTACTGTAGCAGCCTTGCATTACGCCCGTCCATGGGCGCACTTCTTCTTCTTCCATTCGCGCCATTACCACCCCAATCGGATGAAGTCGTAGGTTTTTGCCAACCGTTGCGCCGCCGATTTTAGAGCGCAGCAGCAAGGCGGGGGTGTGCAATGCGCCGCAAGCAGCCACCACCGCTTTAGCTTTAACGGTCAGGTTAAATTTTTCGCCGCTTTCTGGATTTGTGACGGTGGCAACCACTCCAGAGGCGCGACCCTTTTCAGTCAAGATTATATCAGCGGCGCAATTCACGATAAAACGCGCCCCATGCAGGTTAGCTTCTTCCAACCAAGTAAGGAGGGTACTTTGCTTTGCGCCTTTCTGACAGCCGTAAATGCAGTAGCCACACTCATCATCCTGACTACAGCCGCGCACGTTACGCGGCATCAAATCCTTGTGCCAGCCGAGCTTTTCCAGACCTCGAAATAAAACGGTATCGCGCCCACTCAAGCGGTTATACTTATTAGATATGCCGAGCTTATCATGTACTGCCCGGTTGCTTTGTTCGTATTCGGGCGTGTCAAAAACCTTGAAGCTGGAAAGGCTATCCCATTCGCGGCGGATTGTTTCAGGCGTGGCAAAACTGGTGGTGTAATTAATGACAGTTCCGCCACCCAAACAGCTACCTGCTAGGAGAGCTACCCCTTGATTGCTGGTAGCCGTTTTACCGCCGTCCAGATAAAGTTTGCCCAATAGTTCGCTCTCTACCTGATTGAAATCGGCTTCGTTATAATATCCGCCCTTCTCTAGCACAATTACATCTAGCCCGGCTTTAGCTAGTTCTCCCGCTACTACGCCCCCACCCGCTCCGCTGCCAACCACCACCACATCGCAACTTAGGAGGGAATGGCGCGAAACTTCGATAGGTTTGATGGGTTTGGGTTTTTCGGGGGCTGGAAAGAGCGCTCCGGGGTAGCCGATTATTTCCCAAGTGGGGTTAGGGCGTTCCCCGAACTTTTGAGTACCAAAAAAGCCGGTAGCTGCCAGCGCCTTAAACACTTTGAACGCGCTTCGGAGCGCGGAAAGCTTATGGGTAGCCAGTTTGAGCAGGTATTGTTCTCTTTGGGTTGGATTCATATTGCTAAAAGGGTGGGCAGTTCCGGCAATCGCTATATTAGCGAAACGGTTGTTGATTAGCCTTAGAAATAGGCGTATTTGTGCTAGGTTATCGGGGTTGGGCAATTTCTCCAGCGTTTCAACCACCAAATCGGCAACTTTTAAGTCGTTCGCCCCGAAATATAAGGGAGAGCCTGCTTCCGCTTCATTTCTGAAAGAGGGGATGAGGGTACTGCACAGGGCTTCGATGGCTCGCCGCTCTTTTGCATTTAATATAGGTTTATGGGTGACCATTTTTTGAAATCCCTGTAAGCGATTCTAATTGTACATGAGTTTGCGGCGGCGGCTTCCAATTCATTTTAGCATAATTGCTATTATGCGGGGATTTTAGCTCTATTTGAATTGGTTTGCCTCTAGCCAAGCCGAATGTTATATTAAAGTTACATGAAACAATACCAAGTAGCCAAGATGAGGGATTGTTAGCAATGATTGAGGAATTGGCAAGCTATTTTGACATTTTACAAACCCGCTTTGATTGGCTTGTGGATACGCTTTCCGAAATCGGAGAGGATGTTGAACAGCTAAACTGGCTGCCGGTTGGGAATGAGCAGCCAAGCATTTTTAGGCTGGTAGCGTTTATTGCGCTTAATGCAGATTATTGGGTGGGGCATTTAGTAGGTGGGCGCGGTGAACCTGCCGGGTTCGCTAGTGTGCTTGACGAAGCAAGCGGTACTGACTCTGCTGTATTAAGGCAATTATTGAGTAGCGCTCTGGAAACGGTTCGCGAAGTTTTTGAAAACGTTACACCTACCCAAATGAACCGGATGATTGAATATGCAGATGAGATTTTCACCCCACGTCAGTGCATAATACAAGTAATAGATCAGGCAGCAGCGCGTTGCGGCGAGATAGAAGTTATAAGGCGCTGGTATTCTTTCGCAAACCCTGATTAATCTCTCGTAAAGGACAAAAAAAATGAACGAGAAAACTGCGCGTGGTAATGGTAAAAGATTAAAGATAACGGTTATTGGCGGCGGGACAGGGGTTTCTACGGTATTAGGAGAATTGAAGAAAGTAAGCGATGTAACCGCTATTGTTAGCACGATGGATAGCGGCGGCAGTAGCGGGCGTTTGCGGGATGAACACGGCATCCTACCGCCCGGTGATATTCTCAAGTGTATTTCTGAATTGTTGCCGGACGACCCCCGCAGCACAAAGTGGCGCGACATTCTGAATTATCGTTTTCGCAAGGGGAAAGGGTTGGAAGGGCATAGTCTCGGCAACCTTTTATTAGCCGCCGCTTATGACTGGGAAGGCGGTACAAACTTTGGCATTGATGCGGTTTCGTGGTTGTTGAGCTTGCAAGGGCAGGTGTTGCCGGTCACACTGAACGATGTGCAGTTGATTGCCAAGCTCTCGGATGGCTCCGATATAGAGGGTGAAACAAAAATTGACTTACGCAAGGATGACCTGTATCGCCGGATTGAGTATATTTATACCTCCCGCCGCGCCCAAGTTTATAAGCCAGCCTACGAAGCAATCTTGAAAGCCGACAAGGTTGTGATTGGACCCGGCAGCCTATTTACCAGCGTTTTGCCAAATTTTCTGGTAGAGGGCTTGCCGGAAGCTTTGGCGGAGACAACCGCGCAAAAAATTTATGTGTGTAATCTTGTAACTGACCCTTCTGAAACCGATGGTTATAAAGCCAGCGACTTCATTGACAAGGTGAATGAATATTGTCAGGAGGGTGAATTGATGGATTATATGGTAGTAAATACGGGTCCGATTAGCGAGGTAGCCCGCCGTATGTACGAGACTGAACGCAAATTCCCGGTGGAACTCGACATGTCAGATTGCGAGAAAAAAGTTAGGAAGGGCGTTATTACCGGGGCGTATTGCAAAGGGAAGACGATTTTACGGCACGATAGCGCGAGTTTGGCACAAACGATTCTAGCGCTTTGATTTAAGGCGGAGGCGCATGGGAGTCGAACCCACCTGCGCCGTTCTAACGACGCACAGCAGTTTTGAAGACTGTGGCAACCACCCGGTCACATGCGCCTCCCCGAAAGCTATGAGGATTGTACGTATGTGGGTTGTGCCTGTCAAATGGGTATGAAATAAAAAAGCGGCAATAGGGTTAGCCTCACCGCTTTGGGTTACATTGATGAGTGAAGTGGATTTTTTTTTGGAGAGAATACAACTTCTTTGAAATCCGGCTAAAGGATTTAATGTGCTTCAGCCGTAGCTGTATTTTAGTACACCTGCTTGTTAAAAACATCACCATTATTGATGATTTTTATAGTCTGAATATACCTCGAATTTTATTATTTATAGTTATAGTGCTTTTATATCGGTTCTTAAAGGGGTTTGTGTAAAGGCGCATTCCGATGCGCTCTCGATGGGTGGGGCAAAATCGGCTGACAGAGCATCCTCGCACAGGGGCAAGGGACGAAGGGCGATTCACGAACCGCACCTACAAAAACCACCCTTCCGACCAGTCGTTTTTAATCTTGCCATGTCTATAGGTCAATGGTATAATAAAGTGTAAACCGATATTGGAACTTATATTCGAAAACTTAAAGAAACGCGGAGAGATTTAGATACAATGAAGGTCATTTTGACTCAGGAGATTGCTCATCTGGGCAGCACCGGCGAGATTAAAGAAGTAGCAAACGGTTACGCACGCAACTTTTTGTTGCCTCGCGGGTTGGCAAGAGCCGCTACTTTAGGTGCAGTGAAGGTAGTTGAACGCAAGAAAGCTGCGGAAGAACGCCGCATAGCTCTGCTTGAAGAAGAAAACAAATCGTTGGCAGAACTTATTGCCAAGCAAACTCTCACCATTACTGCCAAAGTTGGGCGAGAGGGTCGCCTTTATGGCTCGGTAACTGCCGCACAAATTGCTGAAGCTTTGAGCGCAAAAATCGGTCATGAAATTGATCGGCGCAAGGTTGAACTCACAGAAAATATTCATACCACCGGTTCTTACGAGATTGCTGTCAAATTAGTTGGCAAACTCGCACCGAAGGTAACGGTTAAAGTGGTTGGCGAAGCAGAAGAACAAACTGCCGAACAAACCGATTCAGCCGAAAGCTAGAATTTAAGCGGAAGGCAAGGCGCAAAAACCTTGTCGGATATTCTAAAAACATAATAACTTATGAATTATGCCTTGTCCCCGACGCAAGGCAATAATTCTCGAAAATGAGCTTAGCCATTATCATTAATAATGACGCTCATTTGTAGCGCGTTGCAAAACGCAGCGTTATGTATATTTACGTGTCGGGTGTCTGAAATAAGGACACCCTTTTTGCGTATGTATTCACGACTCTGTGAATCTTCTGGACGGTTATAAGCAAAAGATGATTTTTCTATGCTTCACCGAACAGGTTTATTTGCTCACGCTTCAACATATATAATGTAGTCGGGCTATCAAGTTTAAAAGGGTGGTCTGGCTATGACCGTTGAAAAAGTTTACTCCCCCTCCAGCCCTGAATATAACCTCGATAGCCTGAGAGGGCAACCCCTTAAGGGCCGCTTCACTGCGAATATACAAGCTCCTGCTCCTGTTGAGAAGCAGATTCCTCATAGCCCTGAAGCGGAAGCAGCCGTAATCGGTTCGTTGCTGATTGATAGGGATGCAGTAATAAAAGTTGCGCCTATCCTTAAAGCTGCCGATTTCTTTGGGGAGGAACGCGCCTCTATTTATGAGGCGGTAATGAGCCTTTACCAACAACGCGCCCCTAGCGACCTTGTTACTTTGCGGGATGAATTGCGCCGGAGGGGGAGGCTTGGTGAGGGGGATGGACAGGTTAAGTCGAGCGACCTTCTAAACCTTATTTGCGCCACCGCTACTCCGGTTCATGTCGAATATTATGCGCGGATTGTGCTGCGTTTCGCGATTATGCGCCGGTTAATTTCTGCCGGAGCGCAGGTAACTGCCCTTGGTTTCGATGAGCGTATCGAAACTCAGGAAATGTTGGATAAGGCGCAAGAACTTGTCTTTGGGGTAGCGCAAGATGGCGTAAAACGTGACGCTGTAAAAGTCGGTTCGATTCTAGAAGAATATTTTGACCGTTTAGCTTATCTCCATGAGCATCGGGGAGAAATCATCGGGGTGCCGAGCGGTTATGCAGACCTTGACCGCTTGACCGGGGGCTTCCAGAACTCTGACCTTATTATCCTTGCTGCCCGCCCTGCCGTTGGTAAAACTAGCTTGGCTTTGGGCTTTGCCTATAACATGGCGATGACAGGTAATCGTCCGGTTGGAGTTTTCAGCCTTGAAATGTCGCGTGAGCAATTGGTACAGCGTATGCTGGCAATGGAAACTGGCGTTGACTCTCAGCGGTTACGCACCGGATATGTGGATGAAAGCGAATGGGATAGATTAACCCGCTCATTTGGACGGCTTGCTACTGCGCCACTCTACATAGACGACTCGGCGGGCATTACTATTATGGAACTGCGTAGCAAGGCACGCCGCCTCCACGCTGAACATGGCATCGGGTGTTTGATAATTGATTATCTTCAATTAATGATTGGTTCTCGCAATGAGAATCGGGTGCAAGAGGTCTCGGAAATTTCCCGCAACCTTAAAGCGCTTGCCCGTGAACTCAATATTCCGATTATATGCCTGAGCCAATTAAGCCGCGCGGTGGAAAGTCGCACTAATCATGTACCACAGCTAAGCGACTTGCGAGAGTCCGGTTCGATTGAGCAAGATGCCGATATTGTAATGTTTATCTATCGCGATGAACTATACAACCCGGAAACCGATAAAAAGAATATTGCTGAAATCCATGTTGCCAAACATCGCAACGGACCGGTTGGAACAATCCAACTTTTCTTCCATAATAAAACTACGCGCTTTAGTGACCTTGCGCCTATGCGCTAATAAGGCAAAGAAGGTGGTTTAATGGCTTTGCCGTCCAATCTTTTTAATGGTTTCGATAGCGGGAAGTCTGGGGATTTGCGCCTGACCGGAGTTCCCGCCAGTTTCTTTACCCGCCTACTGCCTCGCATCAACAATCTGAACGAGCTTAAAGTCGTGCTGTTTATTCTCTATTTGGCTGGTCAAAAACGAGGCGAACCTAAATGGGTCGGTTATTGGGAATTGGAGCGCAACGAGGAGCTTATGGAAGGGCTGAAGCGTCCGGGAGACCCTCGCCCCTCTGCTGAGTTGTTGCGGGAAGGGCTAGAATTGGCGGTAACGCGCGGTTCTCTCTTGCGTTTGATGGTTGCGTCTGCCCCTAATGATTTTGCAGAAGGGCATGACTTCGAGCCTTTAACTGAGCCTAGCGTGGTGACATGGTTTCTATTAAATACCTCTGGGAATCGTGCTTTTATAGCAGACCTCGAAAGCGGCAAAGTTGCGCTGGAAAACACTAATTTGGTGAGTGGAATTGATTTCCCTGAATGGAATACTGCCTCAAATGTTTCATATGACTCTGTGGAAGGCGCACGGGATGTAATTAATCGCTGGCAGGAAGTGCGTTTGCAATCTGCTAGACCTGATATATATACTCTCTATGAGCAAAACATTGGGGTGCTAACTCCGATGTTGAGTGAGCGACTTGGAGAAGCTACAAAGCTTTACCCGATAGAATGGTTGGAAGAAGCTTTCCAACAAGCGGTAACATATAATCGGCGAAATTGGGCTTATATTTCCAGAATTTTGGAAAATTGGGCTACAGAAGGGCACGAGAATTATGGATATGAACGAGAAGGACAAGCAGGACGCGGAAGAAATGGAAGAGCAAATTTTGCTGGCAGCGGAACGGGAACGCCTAGAACGCGCCAGCAAGATTCAGAAGCCACGCCGGGATCGGGAGGACATACCACGCCGAATCGGGCTGGAAGATCTGGGTCTCGATATGCGCCGAGCGATGCAGCAATCGACTACTCCAAATATACCACCGGCAAATACGCCTATCTCAACGCCCAACACCGCACTAGACCACACACCAAAGACGAGCATTGATTTTTCCCAAAGGCGGATTCCGCAAGGTTGGCGAGTAGTTACGCCCCAACAAGAAATCTATCCTGAGATTCCTCTAGAGCCGGGCGCGTGTCCGGTTTGCAGAGGCACCGGGTGGTTGCGGATGGATGCGCCGGTTGGTGACCCCAACTTCGGGAGGATTATTCCTTGCGGCTGTAAAATTGATGAACAGATTGCCGGTGAATCTGAGAGGTTGCAAAAGCTCAGTAACCTTGACGCTTTCCGCAATATGACCTTTGATAACTTCAATCGTCTTAAGGGAGTGCGCGAGAATTTCGAAATCTCTTTGCGCTATGCCCGTGACCCCAACGGGTGGTTGCTTTTCTTTGGCAATTTTGGCACAGGTAAAACCCACCTTGCCGCCGCCATTGCCAATTATGCCCTACGCAACCTCAAAATGAAGGTGTACTTCACGGCTGTACCTGACTTGCTAGATTATCTCCGCGCTTCCTTTGACCCCAATTCTACCGGCGGTAGCTATGATGACCGCTTTGAGGAAATCAAAAATGTGCCTTTATTAGTTCTGGATGATTTAGGCACCGAGAATACCAGTCCTTGGGCGCGTGAAAAACTTTACCAACTCATTAATCACCGCTATAATCTGAAGCTACCAACTGTATTTACTACTAATGTGGATATGGATAGGTTGGATGGACGGATTAGTTCCCGTATAGGTGATGCGGCGCTGTGTAGTTTGGTTTTGTTTAACCAAGTAGATGATTACAGGCAGATGCCCCTTGAACGCCGTGAGTGGGCGAAACAAAATCAGGGCGTTGATTCTAGGGGGAATAAGCCGCAAAACAATACTCGCGCTGGAAATAATATCCCACCTACACGCCGCGACCACCGTTAACAACAAAAGAATTTCTGCTTCCCCCTTCCGAACAGGTAGGGGGAATTAGTGTTTAAAGGAAAAATCAGGCAGTGCTAATTGATGCTCATGCACATCTTGACCTCGAACATTATGAGGCTGACCGCAACCAAACCATTGAACGCGCTAAAGCAAATGGGATTGAGCGAATCATAAATGTAGGGATTGAATCTTCGCGCTGGCAAAATTCGCTTGAATTGGCGCGACAAAATCAAGGTTATATTTATTTGGCGTTAGGGTTGCACCCTAATGATATTAATCGGGAGCAAAACCCTGCTGAAGCCTTGCGTTATTTAGAAAAGTTGGTTGTTGACAACCCTAATATAATCGTGGCGATTGGGGAAACAGGGCTAGATTATTACCACAAAGATACCACTCGCGAATTACAAGAAGAATATTTTTTGAAGCAAATCGAGTTGGCGCGGCGGTTAAAGCTGCCGCTGGTAATCCATTGCCGAGATGCTATGGCTGATACTCTTGCCCTTCTTCGCCGCTATGCTCGCCAATTGCCTATCATGATGCACTGTTTTACAGGTACGCCCCAAGAGGCTTTGGCTTGTCTCGAATTGGGCGAGCGCGTATATATTTCGCTGGCAGGACCTGTCACCTATAAAAATGCTCATGAGCGGCATCAGGTTGCGGGTATTGTGCCGCTAAATCGGTTGTTGCTAGAAACCGATTGCCCCTTCCTAACACCCCATCCCTTTCGAGGAAGAAGGAACGAACCCGCCTATGTCAGATTTGTCGCTGAAAAAATTGCCGAAATAAAGGCAATCAGTTATGATGAAGTGGTTCATATCACCGGGGGAAATGTAAAAGAACTATTTGGGATACAATAAATAGCATGGAAGAACTTGAGCCTGAAAATCTAACAGTGGCGCAATGCCAACGTGAAGTGCGTAAATTCCTCGAAGAGCGGGGCTGGTCGCCGCGAGACACCGAAGGGCGCTATTACACTGTAATTCACGCAATGGAAGAGTTAGGGGAAGTTGCCCGCAGTATTACCCATCTGGAAAGCCGCCGCGCGGAAGTCCAAGAAATGCGCGGTGCGGCTGTTTCCACTCTCGAAGAATTGGCGGACGAATTGGCAGATGTGTATTTTCACATGCTAAAGTTAGCCGATGCTTATGGCTTGGAGTTGTCAGAAGCCTTCATTCGCAAAATCGCCCGCAATCGCGCAAAATTTCCTCTGGAACAATTTGAGGGAATGGGCTTTTAGATGATAAGCATGTATCAATTGCAAATATTTCTATCGGTGGTGGAGCGCGGGAGTTTCTCAGCCGCTGCCGAAGAATTACACCTGACTCAACCCGCCGTTAGCATGCAGGTACGTACCCTTGAAGAACGCTACGGTGTGAAGCTCTTTTCCCGGATTGGGCAACGCATCGAATTGACCGAAGCAGGTAGAAGCCTGCTAGAACCTGCCCGCAAATTATTGTCACAAGCGTATCTGTTAGAAGAACACTTTAGCGCAGGTTTGGGCGATTTGCGCGGTCGGCTTAATATCAGTTATAGTCGTAATAGCGCGGTAGCGCTTTATTTCTTCCTTAAATTACTTGCGCCTTTCCGCGAACGCTATACTAAAGTACAATTCTCTTTCCAAGAAATGAATGAAGAAACCATACAGAGTATGGCGCTGGAAAGAGAGATTAACTTTGGTATTATTACCGGTGTGACCCGTCACCGTGGGCTTGATTCTCTAGTGTTAACCAAAGACCATGTTGTGTTAGCGGTTCCTATTGGTCATAAGTGGGAAGGTCAGCATATTAGAATAGCTGATTTAAAGGGCGTTCCTTTCATTTTGCGTTCTACCGGTTCGGAAACACGGCGGATGGGTGAATTAGCGTTACGTTCCGCTGGTATGACTTATAGCGACTTGCAAGTTGTGGCTGAAATGGATAGCTCGGAAGGGGTTGCGCTGGCAGTTGAAAATGGGCTAGGGGTTGGTTTAATCAGCGAATCGGTAGTTTCTCGCTTTGCAATAGGCGGCTCGTTAGCCCTTGCGAGAATTGAGCTATCCCTACAGGAACAGGCAGGCGGCGCTGCTTTATGTCGTGAATTAACCCTAGTAAAACTTGCCTCAAACCTAGACCGCCAACCCTCCCCTGCACAAGACCGGCTTTGGGAACATCTGCGTACTCAATTGATGGAGGAGAAAAACCAACTATGACCGTAAAGCCTAATTTTGATGGGGAAGGCTACAACCAAGAAATTTTCAAGTGGAATGACTAAGGCGCTTATAACTGGCGGCGCGGGCTTTATCGGCTCGCATTTGGCGGAGTATTTGCTAAATCTTGGTCAAGAAGTTTACATAATTGATGATTTATCCACCGGCAGCATTTATAATATCCAACATTTCAAGAAGAATCCCCGCTTTCACTACGAGATTGATACCATAATGCACGAGTCTTTGCTGGCGGAGTTAATAGATAGCTGCGGGGCGGTTTATCATTTGGCGGCAGCGGTGGGTGTCCGCCTGATTGTAGAATCCCCGATTCGCACCATCGAAACCAACACCAAAGGTACTGAATTGGTTTTGAAGTGGGCTGCCAAGAAAAAGAAAAAAGTCATAATTGCCTCTACCAGCGAGGTTTACGGCAAGAGTACGAAAACCCCATTTACCGAAACAGATGACCTTTTGCTCGGTCCCAGTTACAAAGGGCGTTGGAGTTATGCTTGCTCCAAATTGTTGGATGAGTTTCTTGGGTTGGCTTACTATCGAGAGTTGGGTACTCCCGCGCTTGTTGCTCGGCTGTTTAATACGGTAGGACCTCGCCAAACCGGGCAGTATGGCATGGTGATACCGCGTTTCGTAAAGCAGGCGCTATCCGGTGCGCCCCTCACCGTATATGATGACGGTCAAATGATACGCGCTTTCTCGTATGTGGGCGATATTGTATGGGCGTTGGAAAAACTAATGGCGCATCCTGATACGGTGGGCGAGATATATAATATTGGAAATCCAGAGCCGGTAACAATCGAGAATCTCGCAAGGCGGGTAATTTCGCTTTGCGGCAGTAAATCCGCCATTGAATATGTGCCTTATAGCAACGCCTATACCGAAGGCTTTGAAGATATTCGAGAACGAATACCAGACATCACTAAGGTGCAGCAACTGATTGGATTTGAACCTAAAGTGTCGCTGGACGAAATATTAAGGCGGGTAATTGACCATATGCGTGACAACGAAAATATTTAGCCGGACGCAAACCCGCCGTAACATTACATATTACAAGCCTACTACCGAACTGCGCCCGTAGGCTACGGTTGGGTCGGTAATCACATTAATCAGAGCCGGTTTTTGCTGCTGTTTGGCAAATTCAAAAGCTCGCGCTAGGGCAGGGCAAATATCTTCAGGACGTTCCACGCGCTCACCGTAACCGCCCAAGCCTTCCGCCATTTTCTCATACTGGACTGCTTGAGAAAGTTCGGCGGCAATGCTGTTGCCGAAAAACATTTTTTGCGGGTGTTTTATCTGTCCCCATGCGCCATCATTGCCGATAACACACACTACCGGGATATTCTGCCGCGCCATTGCTTCGAGTTCCATCCCGTTTAAGCCGAAACTACCATCTCCAAATAGCAAGAGTACCTGCTTATCAGGACGCGCCAATTTAGCGGCGATGGCATAGCCGGGACCAACGCCCAAAGTACCCATTGCGCCGGGGTCGAGCCAATGGGCAGGTTCATTTACCCGAATCACTCGCGCCCCAAACGTTACGATATCGCCGCCATCTCCGATAACCGTTGCATCCCGGTCAAGGAAATCGCGGATTTCGCGACACAAGCGCAATGGATGAATCGGCGAGGCAGCGCTGTTCATCAACGGCTCGTCTTTTGCCAATTGCTTGGCTTCATTTTCGCGCAAGGTTTTCAGCCAATCGTGCCGGGCGTTGCTTTCGCCTTTATTGCGCCAACCGGGAAGGTTTAAGTCTCTTATTAGCTGGTACAGCGCCAAGCCTACATTCGCCGCAATCGCAAGGGTTGGGCTTTTGTTTACGCCTATTTCGCGCGGTTCGACATCCATCCAGATTATTTTTGTATCTTCGCCGATACCTTCCCCAAAATTCAGCCGAAAATCTAGCGGTGTCCCGATAATCAGCAACACATCGGCATTTTTAAGGGCATGCTTGCGGCTCAAGGAAAAGAAAAGCGGGTGGTCGCTTGGCAGCAATCCACGCCCCATACCGTTTAAATAAGCGGGAATCTGAAGATTTTCAACCAATTGGCGGAAGGGCGCAACCCCCCGACACCACCATACCGCCCCACCCGCCATTATAGCCGGGCGTTCTGCTTGCGCCAGCAATTCTGCCGCTTCTTCCACGATTTGGGGATGCGCTTCACTCCCGTATATGGCGCGATAACCCGGCGCGGGAATAACCGCTTCTGTCACCGGTATCAGGTTGTTGAGTAGGTCAAATGGAATATCGAGAAAAGCCGGACCGGGCTTACCGCTCAAAGCGGCGCGAAAAGCATCCCCTACATGTTGGGCGATGCGGCGAGTCTCATAAACGGTGCGGGCGTATTTGGTAATAGGGCGTACCATTCCGATATGGTCTAATTCCTGAAGCCCGCCCATTCCATCCTGTGACAGAGGGGCGCGTCCGGCGATGATAATAACCGGGCTACCTGCTTGGTAAGCGTTGGCGATTCCGGTCATAGCGTTGGTTACACCGGGTCCGGCAGTGACCAGCGCGACCCCGATTTTCCCGGTGACTCGCGCCCAGCCTTCGGCTGCCATAACCGCGCTTTGCTCGTGCCGAACATCCACCACCCGGATGCCTTCATGCTTGCACCCCTCGTAAATCGCGGCAATATGCCCACCGCTGAGCGTGAATACCACTTCCACGCCTTCGCGTTTAAGCATACGGGCTACCAAACGCCCGCCGTGTATAGTTTCTGCGCCAAATTCAGCAATCAAGGCTTGTTCATGCTCTTTTGCCATAATCTTCTCCTTTGAAGGTTTAAGCGATTAGCTTATTTTGCCAGAAAAACTCGCGCGGGTGCGCCATCGGCATTTTCGATTTTAAGAGGGAGCGCCATTAGAGTATATTCGCCCGGTTCGATAGCTCGCAAATCTAACCCCTCAAGAATAACCACTTTGTTTGAGAGTAACAGGCGATGGGTCGGATAATCCTCACAATCAAAACGCTCGATGCTGAGATAATCAATTCCCACCAGCTTAAGCCCGCGCTGCAATAACCATTCCGCGCCGCTAGGGTTAAGCGCGACAAAATCGCGCCTGAAATGAGTGTTATCATTCCAGAACTCTGAGTTACGGGTTTTGAAGATGATACGCTCAAACGTATCGGGCAGGTCTAATTTTTCAAGGTCAGTTGCTTCGATGTGCGCTCCGGTAGGGTTAATTTCAAGTACCAGCACAGTACCGACCAGTGCCTCAAGCGGCAGGGTATCAATTCCGGTAGCGCCTTCAATAAAATGAACAGGCGCATCCATATGTGTACCGGTATGGACTCCCATTTTTATTTGCGAAACGTTGGCGGCTGCCCCTTCCGAGATTTTATTGGTTTGCACAATCTCAAGCGAAGGGTCTCCGTGCCAAACCGTCAAGCCGGGATGAATCGGTACGCTTACATCGTAGAGCTTGTTAAAATTCAAGAGAAGCTCACTTTCGCCAGTAATTTTTGCGCCATTTCTGATTGGCGGAAAGCTTGGTGCGTCCAGAGCGCATGAACCACCACGGCGTTAAAAGAAGTAGTGTTCCAATTAAGACAGGTACAATGGAGACATGCTCCAGAATCGGCTCATCTAGTAACCCGAATAGGTCATTAAGGACAAATGAACCTAGTAAGCCGCCTGCAATTCCTAGCGTTGCTGCCATCAAACGCTGGATGGTGGGAATCCAGATTTTGCGGCGGGCTGCCAATTCTGCCAGTAAGCCCATTACTAAGCCGAGTAGGAAGAAAATAACCAAATCTTGCCAGTCTTTAAGGTCTTGCATAGTGTCAGGCACACTCCTGAAGGTTGAATTTGGGGAGATACTCGCCGACTACTGTTCCCCGTTTGTTGGTTATCGGTTGTAGCCCCCTAACCCCCTCAAGGGGGGAAGTATAGGGGACACTTCTATGACCCCTTTTCGGTAGTTACGATGCAACTTCCAGCAGGCGCGGTATGACATTTTTGATTAGTTTGGCAAAGCGCGGACCTGTCTGTCTGCCTACCTCTAGCACTTCAAGATGATTGGGTTCTACCCCTGCCGCGCCAGTTGCCATATTGGTGATGGCGCTGATACCCAAAACTCTCATCCCGCTATGTGCCGCGACAATAGCTTCGGGGACGGTGGACATTCCAACAGCATCCGCGCCGATTCCACGCAAGAAGCGCAATTCGGCGGGCGTTTCAAAGTTGGGTCCGGTCAGCATAATATAAACGCCCCTTTGGAAGTTTACGCCCAGTTTTCCGGCTTCTTCGGTGGCAATGTCAAGAAATTCGGGAGGGTAAACGCGATTGATAGCAGGGAAGCGTGTACCTAGCCTTTCATCGTTAAAGCCTCGCAAGGGGTTATTGCCAACCATGCCGGGTAGAAAGATATGGTCGTTTAAGCCCATCAGGTCTCCGGTTTGATAAGTGGGGTTTAGCCCCCCAGCAGCGTTGGTTAAGATGAGAATCTCCACGCCTAACGCTTTCAACACGCGCATCGGGAAGGTTACAGTCGCCATATCGTAGCCTTCATAGGTATGCAAGCGCCCTTGTAAGGCAATCAGCGGGACACCCTCTAGCTTACCGGCTACCAATTGCCCGGCATGCCCCTCTACGGTGGATTGGGAAAAGAAAGGGATTTGCCGGTAAGGAATCGCTATCTGCTCGGTCAATTCCTCCGCCAAGCTGCCTAGACCGCTGCCCAGCACGATAGCAACTTTTGATAGCCTGTCTTCCAGCACTTTGTTTAGGAAATCTTTAGCGGCTTCCGCTTTTTCGTATATTTTATCCATGCTTACATTCTTCTTAATAAATCGTTCTTTTTCTCTTGAAATTCGGCTTCACTAAGAACCCCTTGATCTCGCAAGATGGCAAGTTGGGTAATTAATGTAGGTATATCCGCTTGTGACGGATTAGCAGGGGCAGCTTTAGGTTGGGGCTGATTCTGGTAGCCGTAGTTTGGCGGCTGCGCTTGTTGGCGCGGAACGGCTGCGCCTCGCTCCTCATAAAAGCGTGGTTGTGGTGGAATGGGCATAGGCTGTGGTTGCGTTCGCATCGTCCTTTCCTGAAGGGCGACATCCGAAGCATCCCCAAAAAAGCCGTTCTTGGCATCGAGCATCGCCTTTTTGAAATCGTTCGGCTTGCTGATGTAGTCGTACTCATTTGCGCCTGTTTCATTGCCGGTCAGGATTTTGATGGTGCCATATCCCCATAACCTGCCAAACATTGACTGGTACATTTCCACGTCATTTACTTTATCAAGGCTGCTATCGCTGAGGTTTTTGTTGATTATCCCCCAGATTTTGATAACCCGTTCGTTAGTGACCAGATATTCTTCCGCTTGCCATACCAGATAGTCAATAAACAATTTCACGAAAGCAATCAGACATGTCAGCGCAAGAGCCAATTCTACTACTGTTTTGGCGGTCTTTTGCCACTCTTCTGTTGGATTTGTGGTTAATATCCATAAAGCTGCTATAAAAGCTACTACAAATAAACCTACCCATTTAATGGATTTAACAGCTACTACGATAATATGCTGATGACCTTGATGAACTATTTTCTCACCGCGTCCCAGTTTATCGTCAATGTATGCCATGTGTGAACCTGCCTCTCTTTAATAAAGAGTATGGATCATTTCTGCCGATTTTAAATCTCGCTCTAGTAAATAGCGGGTGTAACCTTGCATTACGACAGCCATTTCGCGCCGCAATTCCGTTTTAAGCCTGATACGTTGAACTGAAGTAAACTCGCTGCGTTGCAAATAGCGCAAAATTTTCAATGCTTCCGCGCTTAAAATAAGGCTACGTTTTTCCTGTATGCCGCAATTTGGGCATAACGCGCCCCCCATTTCAGGGCTAAAATAATTTTGTGCTGGCTTTAATCTGTTGTTACAGCGTACACAGTTGGTTAATTGTGGGCGATAACCAAGATGGGCTAACAGGTGCAATTCATAGGCGCGGACGGTAGTATCTGGGTCTTGACCGTTATTGATGGCAGAAAGAGTTTCTACCAACAAGCGGTAAATCTCTAGGTTTGGGTCTTCTTCTTCGGTCAAGTGGTTGAGCAAATCCACCACATAGGTAGCATGGTTTATTCGGTTGATGTCGGAGAGAAGTTGTGGGTACGGGTTTATGATTTCGCTTTGGGTTACAAGGTCAAGGTTGCGCCCGGCAGCGATTAACAAGCGTGCTTGGGTGAATAGCCCAACATGCCCGCCTAGCCTGCTGGTAGTACGGCGCACGCCTTTTGCCACTACTCGTAATTTGCCGCGTGCAGGGGTGAACACTGTTAATAGCCGGTCTGCCTCACCCATGTTGGTGCGCCTGATAATGACCGCTTCAGTGCGATATAACCTTTCGTTTTCTTGGCTTGGCAATTCCGGCATAGGGAAAACATTTCTATAAAAAGTTGTTTAGCTGGTTCAATTATAACATATCTATATTAAAATCAACCTGCTATAAGATTTACATCTCCGGCAAGTGCGGTATTCCAATGTTAACGTGCCAAGAGAATTAACCCGTAGAGGCGTATTTGAATACGCCCTTCCCAATCCCCCCCGAATTTACCCAAACAAAGAGGGCGCATCGGAATGCGCCCACCTGTCCCCCGAACGGGGGATACGAATTAAAACCATCTCGCCAACGAACGCCCCGAACCCCTACGTATGTTTATGCTGCCAATTCTTTTTTCATGGCAACGGGCGTTTCGGTTGGTTGACTCTTCTTCAAGCCGGATTTAACTCGGATGGAAGGAACTAACAACGCACCCGCCAAAACTACTAGCGCGATTCCACTGGTAACAAGCAAACCGTTGTGAATGGCAGCGGTCAGGCTGGCGTGTACCGTCTCCACCAACGTATCGGGCAAAGTGGCGGCGACACCTTTGTTCAACAAGTTTTGTGGCTCCGCGATAGTTTCCAGCAAGTTGGAAGGCGCTCCGGCGGCGGCGATTGCCGAACCGTAGCTATTGGTGACGATTGTGCCGATTACCGCTACGCCCATTGTGCTACCGATTGAGCGGAAGAATTGGATGGCGGCAATGCCCACCCCTATTTCACGCCGTGATACTGATTCTTGCACCACTATGTTCATGCTTGGCATTACCTGTCCAAGCCCGAAGCCGATTATCATCATGAAGATTGTCATCGCCCACAACGGCGAGTCGCCATTGATGGTTAGCAGCAGCGACATTCCTATCAACAACGTCACGCTACCGCTAATGAAGGGCAATTTGAGATAGCCCACTCGCCCGATGAACTGACCCGTCAGGATGTTGGCGGCGACCATTGCCAAAGCCATCGGGGTTGTGATTGCGCCCGAACTAGCGGCAGATTGCCCCTTTACCACCTGAATAAAGAGCGGGATAAACAGGGTTGTGCCTAGCATTGTCGCGCTGGAGGCAAAGCTGACCAACGCCATCGTGCGTACCGCTTTGTTGGCAAACAGGCTGAGCGGCAAAATCGGCTCGGCAACTCGCTTCTCCACGTAGATAAAGACCAGCAACAACCCAAACGCTGCGCCCAACAAGCCCAGAATTTGCGGGCTGTCCCATGCGTAACCGCGTGGCGCAACATGTCCGCCCCAAGTGAGCGCAAGTAACAGGCTAACCACCGCGCCTATCATTAAGAATGCGCCTAGCAAATCCACCTTGCGCCGCCCTTTGGGGGTGGACTTTGGCAGATTGAAAACGAGCGCCAAGGTTGCCGCCGCTCCCACCGGCACGTTCACATAAAAGACCCAACGCCAGTCGAGGTTATCGGTGATGAAGCCGCCCAACGCAGGACCCACCACTGAGGATAGCCCGAAAACGGCAGCAATCAAGCCTTGCCAACGAGAGCGTTTGGCAGAGTCGGGGAAAAGTTCGGCGACCATCGCGAAGGCGTTGGAGTAGAGCATACCCGCGCCGATGCCTTGAAATGCCCGGAATAGTACCAGCCAAATCATTGAAGGAGCAGCGCCGCTCAGAGCAGAACCCGCTACGAAAACAAACACCGCCAGCAGCAGCAAGGTTCTACGCCCGAACATGTCGCCGAGCTTTCCGGCAATCGGAATAGTGGCGGTGGAAGTGAGCAGGTAAGCCGTGCTGACCCACGCGAACAGGGAAAAGCCCTGCAATTCTTCCACGATGCGCGGCAACGCCGGGTTCACAATGGTTTGGTCGAGCGCCGCCAGCAAAATACTCATGATTATGCCAGACAGCGCCAGCAGCAAACGTTTATTTTCTGATTGTTCTGATGATTCTGAGGGTTGCGGTTGTACCGCTAACAGTTTCTTTACAGCCACTTTCAATAATCCTTTTGATGTAACCGATTGCTTTTTCTTTTATATACTCGAAAGGGTTAGCCCACATACTTGATGCGACAATGATTGATGCAACAACCATTGATACGACAATGATAATAAAGAATCGTTGATATGTCAATGGTAATTAGAATTAATTTTGAGTTAATTCTCTTGGAATAGGTGAGAGGGGTTTTAATTCGTATCCCCCGTTCGGGGGACAGGTGGGCGTGTCTTGTCACAACATGAGGTTGCTCCTACAGAACCCGAACGCCCTTTGTCACAAGTTTCATGGGTTTTACGTTTAAACTCCGGTCATTTGTATAAGTTACCAATCCCGGATGAGCGCCTTTTACTTTGCGGACGAATTTTTGAGGCACATAAGTAACCTCAACTTTGGTACTATTTTGCCCCTTTGAATAATATGCCGCTAATGCTGCCGCTTCCAGTAGGGTATGTTCCGGCACATCCCGGCTACCTGCTTTTATTATGACGTGCGAACCGGGCATGCCCCGCGCATGTAGCCAGATGTCCTGCCTGTCGCCAAGCTGAAAGGTTACATACTCATTGTGCTGTGCGCTTTTACCAACAAAAATGGTAAAGCCCTCGCTACTGGTAAAAACAGGAGTCTGTAAAACCTTTCGTTTTTTGCGGGGTTTTGCCGCCGCTTTCTTGCTTTTCTCGTCATCTTTAGGTTTTGACCCGTAGCCAGCTTCATCAAACTCGGCTTTTAGGTACATCACTTCTTCAAAGGTTTCGGCAAGCTCAAGTTGAGTTAGCATTTCTTCAAGATAATCCAATTCTAATTGGGTTTCTTCGAGAAGTTCAGGCACACCCGCCAACGCTTTCCGGGCTTTGTCATATTCGCGGAAATAGGCTTGCGCGTTATCGCTTGGCGATAGACGAGGGTCGAGCGTTATTTTTAAGCCGTCTGCTACGAGGATAGTTGCCCCTTCGCTTATTTCATAGAGATTTGAATAAATTGCTTCACCCTTACGGCGCAATAATTCCGCGCTTTCCGCCCGTTTCAGCGACTCTTCTAAGGAAGTCGCCCGCCGTTTTAGTTTAGCTTGATGCTCTCCCACAATATCGGCAATCTGTTGTTTGCGCTGCGATTGCCCGCTAACCGATTCTAATTGGGCATAATATTCTTCTGCGGCAAGGCTTAATGATTCAACTTGTTCCGGCGCAAGCCCATCCGGGATAAATTGTTGCAATTCGTAAGGGGCAAACGCTACGATTTGAGCTTGTTTATCTCGTACCAGCGAGGCTTTTAACTTTGGAGCATCCGACTGATAGAGGGGGCGCATGAGGTTTTTAAGCTCACTGTAAACCGCTTCAAAATTAAGCGTATCCGCTAATTTTCTTTCGCTATTTTCGGGCGCGGTGCGATAGGCGATTTCCCTTGCCAATTGAGGGCTTACCCCACTAAAGGAACTGACCAACGCTTGCCAAAGCGGCGTATTGGGGTTTTGCGCTTGGATGCTTTCTAGTAATTGTACAAATTCGGGGGGTGCTTGGTGGTGCAGCAAGCGTTTTTCTTGCGGTGGAGGCGCAATGTAGGGCTGATGCGGCAAAATTACCCGATAGCGATTTCTACCGGAGGCAACCCGCTTGATAGCATCAATGATGAGATTATCTTCACTGAGCAACATAATATTGCTGTGTCGCCCCATAATTTCACAAACCAATTTACTTTCGTAAATCTCGGTTTCCTCATCAGGAGCTATAAATTCCTCCTCCTGCTCAGTATCTTCCTCCTCAATTTCTTCTTCTACCGCTAAACGTGCGCCGCCTTTTTGAGCAAAAGAGGGTCGCTTGCTTGCCGGAAACTTTTTAGCAATCGTAAGAATAATTATGCGCTCGAAAGGCATTTGTTCTATAGCGGTTACAATGCCATAGCGCAAGTAACGGCGCAACACCAGCATAAAAGGGTTCGCATCACCGGGCATTTGGCTGGCTTTCTTGCTTAGCAGGTGAAACCGCGCGTTTTGTGCGTCCGCGCTTAGGATAAATTGCACCCTGCGCCTGTATTCGGGATTATAGGCTTCTAGCACGATGCTCAAAGCTCCGGTAGGGATGATTTTCTGGATTCGGCAACCCTGTAACAGAGTATCGGCTTCTTGGCATACCGCCGCTAATGCTAATGCGTCTATGGTCAATTTATCCTCAGTTCTATTTACATTCCAGTATGATTTTTAAATTATATTCTGCCAGAGAAGAATCTTGTGGGAGGTTGCCCTTACCAATCCGAACCCTGTACGAGCGACCTCCGGGTCGCGATTTCCTGCCCTTGCCCCCATCCCATGAGATTTTACCCAAACAAAGAGAGCGTGTCGAGCCACGCCCCGAACGAGGGATACCAATCCGAACCCGTTCCCGTACGGGCGTTTGGTATGAATTTAAATCAATTTTGCGATTCGGGCTATTTTTCCTGAAAAAGACGCGCCAGCATACGTCGGATAGACGTTTCAAAATATCCCCTTGCTGTATAACATAAATGCCACCGGGAAATGGTCGAGCTAAGAAGCCAAACAAATCCCGGAAATTAGCAAACGGGGGATTTTATGGAACAGATCGAGTCCAACACCCATTCATTTATTATCAAGGTTTGGCTCGAAGAAACGGCTGTAGAAGCTCAAAAGCCGCTGTGGCATGGTTACATCTCACATGTGGGCAGCGGCAACCGCCGTTATCTGAAAAATCTGGATGAAATCAAGCCCTTCCTCGCCGGTTATCTGTCGGAGATGGGGGTAAAGCTCGGCTTCTGGGAGCGCCTGAGAGCTAAACGGCAAGTGAAACGTTAATGAGTATTCTGAAAAAGGAGAATTAACTATGGCAACTGTTGAAAGCTTTATCCCCACCTCTCTTTGGACGGCTAACTTCAACCTGACGGTACTTGATCCTTTGGGGCTCAATCCGGCTACCATTATCCGCAATACCGATGCATGGCAGCTACAGGTTGATATTAATTTATCCGGACCTGTCGTTCCTTTCTTGGGCGGTACATTCCATATTCAGCCCTACATCGAAGCTCTGGGCGCGGATCAGGAAGGTCAACTCATTTCTGAACAAGTTCAGCCACTAGTTGGACTTTCTACTTATTCGCTTACCTTTAACATTCAGAAAGCTTCCTCTTATCCAATCGTTCCCGGCGGTGTAGTCCTCGACCCCGGTCCGTATCGCTTGACGTTGGTGCTGACCTATACCGATTTGCTCAATAATCCGGGTGAAATTGCCGGTTTCGTTGAAGGTCCGATTATCCAATTCTACATTCCGTAATAGCGCAACCTCTTAGTTAGTAAGCGGGCTTGCGGTTTTCGCGCTGCAAGCCTGCCCCTCAATATTTGAAACAGGAGTGACAAGGCAATGGGTAACAGACGCACCAAACCCGATATGCCCGATGAGCCACAGAAAGGCGATGATTTCAAGCAAATACACGGCATTGGTCCCTCGGTGGAAACGCGCCTTCACAAAGCGGGTATCCTGACCTATGCCCAATTCGCGCTGCTCTCGCCCGCCGATGTTGCCGCTCTATTGCTGGATATAGCCGGAATGAACGCAGAGCGTATCGCCACCCAAGATTGGATTGGGCAAGCGCATTCACTCGCCAACGATAACAGCCCGGAAGAACGGCTTGATAATCCAGTTAGCAAAAAAAAGAAGGAAAATTACGCTATCTTTACCCTTGAAATGTTGCTGGATGAGCAACAAGCGGTACAGCGTATGAGCGTGGTAAATGTGCTGGAAGGGTTGGAAGAAACATGGGATGGCTGGAATGAAACATGGTTGCGCGAGTTTATCACTCGTAGCGCAAAATTGAAGCTACCCGAAGCTGCCCCCGCTCCCCGCCTTTCAAAAGGCATCCGCGAGGTAAAACCGGCGTTGGAAGGAGAAGCCCTTTTAGAAATGCTTGAAACCGTTCCCGCCAACCGGCATAGCAGCGTTTTCCGCTCCGGCGAGCCGTATATAGTCAATTTGAATCTGGATTTGAGCAAGGTCGTAGCGGAGCCTACCGCTCCTATAAAGCTATCGGCGGTGGTAAAAGCCAAGAGCTTGAGCGGCGGCGCTCGTTACACCTTGTGCGAAGCAACCGAAACTGCCCAACCGGGCGGGAAAGCCAGCCTGAAGATGAGCGGCATCGAACTTAAGCCGGGACTTTATCGTACCGAAGCAATGATTACATTGGCAACGCCAGAAAGTAATAATGAACTGACTACCAAATTCGAGGGAAGCTTATTTCAGATTTACTAAACTAGCGCAACTTAATCAGAGTAGGTGATCGAGGGCGGCAGCTTTGAGCATATTGCGTAAATTATCCAGCTTTTCTTCGATTACGGCATGGTCATTTGCGTTTTGCTCGCCCGAAACCGCGCTACTTGCGGTCATATCCAGTTGAAAACCATATTTGGAGGCGGAATGGGTTACCATTTCGTCACCGGGGGTTAGCACTTTCTTAGAGTAATTGGGAGGGGCATGCATTAATAATCGCCTTCCACAAATGGGGCAAAACCATTCTTCATGCCCTGTCTGATGCTTTCCCACAAATACCATTTGATGCTTTTGAGAACCGTCCATTATAAACTCCCGAAATATATACTAATTTAAAGTAGCAACAACACACTACAGGGTTGTTGTAGCCAAATAGTTTCTATTGTTTTTGTTTCCCACTGGGCGCCTTGATACTGGTGGGGTACGGCATTTCGGGGGAAGGGCAAACCCTTCAAAACTTATTTGAAAAGCTCACTTGCTCTAGAAATCTTCGTTGGTATAGAAAACCCCAAGCAATTCCACCTTAATCATGAACAATAAACCGCCTTATAATAAGTATAACACGGTAATTTTCTTAAAAGAAGAACCATTAATATAATTTTATGTGTGGCTAAACAATTTCGTTCTGCCCACGTGTCGGCAATTGCTTTAGGCTCTGCTCCATTTTCTCAATCCCAACCTTGAGTTGGTCATCAATCCCGGAAAGAAGGGCTTGTAATTGCCTTAAATGGTTGATAACTTCGGGCAATTGTAATATCCCAAACTGAGAGGGGTTATCGTTCGTCTCTGGGATGGGTATTAACGAATCGGCGCGGATTTGCTGGTATAGCTGATAGGTACGGCGCGAAGGCTTAATGCCTAACTCTTCTTCCAGCACTAACGCACACCGCTGATACTGCCGCATTGCCGCGCCCCTATCGCCCGTTAGGTAGTGCAGTTTCATTAGGCGTTGGTGGGTGCGTTCGCGGGTGCGGTCGTGGCATAGAATCCGCAATCCATAAGAGATGCCTTTTTCATAGATACTATGCGCCTCGCAATAATCCATTAGCTTATCCATCATCGCCAAATAAATATTGTGCAGACGTTCGCGCTCGTTCAAGCACCAATCCCCATACCAGCCTTCCAGCAGGTCGCTTTGGTATAGGCGCAAGGCTTCCTCCATAAAGCGGGCGCGGGTTAAATCCAATTCATGCCCTTTCATGCCTTGCACAAAAGTATAAACTTCCTCAAATACACCTACATCCAGCCATAAACCTTCATTAGAATTTAGCAAAACCCATTCCGGCTCTACCACCAACAGCGCAGCAGATTCGTCGGAAGCGGTAAGTACGTTTTGCAATTGCCACAACGTCTGTCGCAAATTCTTTTTTGCAGGCACTCCCGGCAAATCGGGCCACAGCAAGGTCGCTAACGCCTCGCGTTGCAAGGGGCGATCCCGATTTAACAATAAATAGCTGAGTAGCTCTTGTAATTTGCGAGCCTCAAACCCCTCAAGCTCACAGTTATTGTTTTCAACGCGAAGTCTGCCAAACAAATAGACCTGCAATACGGTCATCGTTGCTAACTCCTGTTCGGATTGATAGTTTTATGACAGCAAGTTATTAAAATATACCCAATATATACCGATTAAAGGCGACTCTTGGAATTACTTAAAATGGGTTTGGACTGCGATGAAAAAATTGAAATCTATGAGCCGATTTTTCAGTACAAGCTACAAAAAGCCCGACTAGTTTCCTCTTAAATATAAACGTATCTTAGCATATTTTCAGCTTCATGAGAGGTTAATTTAGTATAAGATTATTTTTCATTAATCCATTAATTCTTGTTAATTTTAATGATATTAAAAGGTATAGCAACATTTCTATTTTTTAATGTACAACCTCCCACAAGATGCGCCCTCGATGGTTTGGCGCAAATTGGGGGACTCCAGCGTCGCCCCTACGGGAACGGGTTCGGAGGTTCGGATTCTGTGGGAGGTTGCTCTTGCCCTCGATAATGCGCCTTCGATGGTTGGGTAAATTCGGTGGGGAGATTGGGGCGAGAAAAGAAAATAAGCCCATATTTCATTTTTCCTATCCTTGCAATAGCGTTTCTTAATCCAGTTAGTCATTGACAAAAGGACTCTAAGGTTATTACAATGGATTCAATAAATGGTAGATAGATAGTTCCTAAAAGGTTGTTGGTATGCGGTACACTATTGAAAGCAGTATATTTGATTACGAAGCTGGAAACCATCCGCTAAAACCCGGCAGCCCATTGGCGCGTTTTACTGAGCATGTTTCCCGCCCTGATGAGAAAATTGACTTGGTTGAAGCAGCCATGATAATTGCTTCCGCCGAATATCCAAGTTTGAATATCGGTTACTATTTGAAGCAACTTGAAATTATGGGTAACGATATACGGTTGTTGCTTGCCGATGAAAATGACCCCTATAAGTGCATCCAAACCATTAACTCGTACCTGTTCCACACTCTTGGCTTCAAAGGCAATCAGACTGAATATAATGACCCCCGTAACTCCTACTTAAACGATGTGCTAGAACGGCGCGTTGGAATCCCCATTACGCTTTCCTTGATTTATATAGAGGTTGGCAAACAAGTAGGCTTGCCCTTTGAAGGAATCGGGCTGCCCGGTCATTTTATTGTACGCTATCGGCAACACGCCCAACACGCCCAACATACCACCGGGCATTGGGAGCATGGCGCAGAGTCCGGTTCTAAGCAGGAAGAAGATATTCTGCTTGACCCCTTTAATGAGGGCAATATTCTAACCTTAGAGGATTGTACCCGCTTAGTAAGTGAAGCATATGGCAACTCTATACCGTTAGTGCAAGCCTTCTTAAATCCTGTATCAAATCGCGCTTTCCTGAGTCGGTTGCTCAATAACCTTAAAGCCAATTACATCTCATTCGAGGATTTTGAGCAAGCATTGGCTATCGAAGATTTTCTCGCCGTATTAAACCCTGAAGATTGGGAAGAAATACGAGATAGAGGAACTATCAAAAATCGGTTGGAACACCGCTGGCAAGCTATCCTTGATTATCAGAAATACTTGCGCCACACTCCCAATGCCAGCGATGCTGCCTCCATTAACAGCCAGATTACAGGTATCCTGAAAGACATTGCCATCAACAATTAGGGTAATCAGACTCTTCATTTTATCGGCGTTTATCGGCGTGGTTTTGTTTTTGCCTTCCACTACGCCCGCTTTAATTGCCAAGTTTAACCCCCCTGATGCGCTCGCCTATCTTAATGACTTTCAGGCGAAAACTAACATCCCCCCATTACGAGATGAGTATGCTGTAAATAATCGCTTAAAAGGTAACGGCGCAAATCTAAATCCGGCGCGTACCACTACCCGCCCCCCTTACCAACAAGGGGAGGAGGATAATTTCTGGGTATTCGATATTCTTCGCAAGAATTATTTACAAGTTAAGGCTCGCTTGCAGGTTGTCACCGCGCATGTTTACTGGTTTGTGGACAAAAATTATTCAGTAAACTCCGCCGCGCTTGAAAATGCGGCTCGCTTGTTTGAAGAAAAAATTTACCCCACCAACCGCCGCTATTTTGGCGAGGAATGGACACCCGGCGTAGATGGAGACCCCCATCTGGCGGTTTTAAATACCACGCTTAGCGGTGGAGTCATCGGCTACTACAGTTCCGATGATGAGCTTTTGCGAACTATTAATAGTAAAAGCAACGAGCGCGAAATTATCTATGTAATGGGGCATCCCGAAAACACCGACTCATACTTGAGCTTGCTGGCGCACGAGTTTCAGCACATGATTCACTGGCACAATCAGCCCAATCAGGAAGTCTGGCTCAATGAGGGGGCAAGCGTACTGGCGCAAACCCTCAACGGGTTCAGCAGTAGCGGATATGAGAGCGCGTTTTTTAATCGTGCCAACACGCAATTAGATAACTGGACTTGTATCACATGCGCCCCCACGCGCTTTTACGGGGCAGGTTACTTGTGGATGGCATACCTCAAAGATGTTTACGGAGAAAAGGTTATCAGGGACACCATCACGAACGGCAAAGGGCTGATAGGGTTTAACGCGCTAGATTACGCGCTGGCTAAAAATGCAGACCCGCAAATCACCAGCGATAAAGTGTTCAAGGATTGGGCTTTGACAAACTATATAAACCGCACTACCGCCGACCCTGCTTTTAATTATAAGAAAGTAAGCTCTCGCATTAGCGCCCCTACCAACATAATCAGCAAACTGCCCGACAGCAAGAGCGGGAATACTTTTCAATACACCGCCCAATATTACAAGGTCGAATCAGGCGCGGGCGGTTTCACCCTAAACTTTCAGGGCGCGTCCACCGCTTCACTTTTTAATACGCAACCTGCAAGCGGTAAAATGGTATGGTGGACAAATCGGGGCGAAAATTCTGATATGACCCTCACTCGTGAGGTAGATTTATCTAGCGTTAAAAAAGCCGCCCTGAAGTTCAAACTATGGTTCGATATAGAACCGCAACTTGATTATCTGTACTTTGAGGTGTCCGAAGATGGCGGCAAAAGTTGGCAAGTATTACCCGCCAAATATACCACTGTTTACGAGCAATCGGGCAAAAACTATGGAGCGGGCTGGAGCGGGCGTAGTAGCGGCAATGGCTCAGACCTGACCGATAGCGACAGCCTGACGGCGGATTGGATGCAAGAAGAAATAGATTTGAGCCGATTCGCCGGAAAGCGCGTACAGCTACGCTTTGAGTATCTGACTGATGAGGGCTACAATCGGCAAGGCGCGATTCTAGACGATTTCGAGATACCAGAGATAAATTGGCGCGATAATGCGGAAAGCGGCGATAACGGTTGGCAAGCTAATGGCTTTCTTCGCACGGGCGCAGCAATTCCGCAAAAGTTCTGGGTAAGGGTAATGAAACTGGACGGGGCATGCGCCGCCAAAGATACCGCCGCCCTTTCTACTGCTGATAACGGCTCTTCTTGCCTACAAGATATGCTATTGGATTCCACCAATGCTGGGTCTTTGAAAGTAGCGTATGAAAATGCGCTAGTAATGGTCGCGCCGTATGCCCCCCAAACTTTGGTTCCCGCCGAATTCACCTTAAACTTCAGCCGCTAAATTCAGGTGACTTGCCACTCTTGCTCTACAATTTCGCCGCTTTCACCCCACAAATCCGGCTTGACGATTTTGTAAGCGCGGATAACCGGATTAGCAGGTTCGGCAAAAGACACCAGCACATAGTAACTGTCCGGGTAATAGGCAGTACGCACATCGGTAGGCGAGGGGTAAGCGGGAGTGTGGATATGGCTGTGATAAATCGCCGACAGTTCCAGATTAGCCGCCTCTAGTTGCTCTTGCGCTTGCAGTTGTTGGCGTGGGTTTACTAGGTAGCGTTTGGGTTTATCTTCGGGTGCGACATTTTCAGTCGGGTAATGGCGGCTTACTAAACCGCCCTGTCCCCCTAACAAGCCGCACCCCTCATCTGGAGAGCAGCGGCGCAGATGCGCTAACATCTCCTCGTAGATTTGGGCAGGAATAAACAGCATATTGGTTATTCGCTAGATTGCTCCGCCGCTCATAGCGGGCAAAATTACGATTGTGTCGCTTTCCTTCACGGGTGTAACCAAGCCCTGCAAGAAGCGCACATCTTCATCGTTTAAGTACAGGTTCACGTAACGCGCAATTTCCCCATCTTCGGTTAAAAGCTGGTTTTTGATGCCGGAATATTTGCGGTCTAGGTTGTCCAGCAATTCGCCAACAGTTGCCCCTTCTATCTGTACTTCCTTTACTCCCCCGGACAACTTACGCAAAATCGGCGGTAGCTTAATGTTCGACATTAGTTTTATCCTCTCCTAACGAATATTGCAAGCGGGAATCAATACATCACCGCGCCGGTGCTGTTCCAGTAAATCATCAATATCGGCATGCTCACCGCAAGCAACACATTTGGGGTCACGCCGCAACTTCAAGCTGGTAAACTCGGCTTCTAACGCATCGAAAAGCAGGAAACGCCCGGCGAGGGTTTCGCCGATGCCAAGCGCGAGTTTTAACGCCTCGTTCGCCTGTAACAAGCCGATTACGCCCGGTAGAACGCCAAGCACGCCCGCCTCGCTACAATTAGGAGCCATTGCGGCAGGGGGTGGGTCTGGATAGATGCAACGATAGCAAGGTCCCTCAAACGGAATCAGGGTGGTTAATTGCCCGTTGAAAGATAGAATGCTGGCATGCACTACGGGTTTACGATATTTTACCGCAAAATCGTTCACCAGATAGCGCGTCTCGAAATTGTCCGTACCATCCACCACCAAATCATAATCGGGCAAAATGCGCTCGATATTTTCGGCAGTTAAACGCTCTTTGTAAACCACCACGCGCACATCAGGGTTCAAGTCAGCAATTGCTTGCGCCGCGCTATCGGCTTTATATTGCCCTACCCGCTGTTGGGTGTGGATAATTTGGCGTTGCAAATTGCTCTCTTCCACCACATCATTATCAATAATACCAAGCGTGCCGATGCCGGCAGCCGCTAGATAAAAGGCGTTGGGTGCGCCCAAACCGCCCGCGCCAATGAGCAGCGCTTTGGTATCCAGCAATTTAAGCTGCCCCTTTTCGCCTACTTCGGGCAGCAGAAAATGGCGGCTGTAGCGTTTTTGCTGTTCTTTGGTAAGATTGCGAGGTTTAGCAATGGGATAACCGGCGTTTTTCCAAGCGTTATAACCGCCAATCATCGAACTGACGTTGGTATAACCCATTTCATGCAGGGTTTTAGCGGCAAACGCGCTGCGAACGCCACCCGCACAATACAGAATAATCGGGGCATTCTTTTCAGATACCGTTTCTTCTATTTTGCTTTCCAGAAACCCACGCGCCACATGAAGCGCTCCGGGAATATAACCTTCATCCCATTCGTACTTTTCGCGCACGTCCACCAACCATACCGATTTGTCAGCCTTGATTACTTCGGATGTTTGAGCAACAGTAGTTTCGCGGATTTGCGCTTTGGTGCGCTTTAGCAATTCATTATAAGAATTTGCCATGTTATAATTCCTTTAAATGTTTGTGAACTAAGTTTATCGAATTTTATAATATATCACCCTGCTACAGCATAGTCAAGAAGCCCAACCAACGAACGCCCCGAACCCGTAGGGGCGTTTTGAATACGCCCTTCCCAATTTCCCCCGAACCTACCCAAACAAAGAGGGCGTGTCGAGCCACGCCCCTACAAAATCACCTCGCGCCCTTGCCCAAACCCCTTTGAGAATCGTTTTATAGAGGACAATTTCTTTCTTGCAACAGCCCTGCCATGTGCTAGTGGGCGGTTGCAATAGTTGTTGGTTTATGGAACACTTTTGAAGAAGGTTACCACTTATTTCGGGTTTACTACTGTTTTCTACTTTGGGCAGTAGCCTAACATTAGTTTACCACTTGGCGCTAACCTTCTCCTCCTTTTCTTGCCCTTTAAATCTGTACGGTAGCAGCTTCTTTTTCAGCAGGGGTCAGCACCCGCTTGACCTCGAATACATTCCTTTCAACCATTGCCAGCATTTGAATGTGATGGAATAAAGGCAGCACTTTGTCATAATCAGGGCGGGGCATAATCTGAACATATACTCCGTATCTTTCCTCAAAAACTACAGTGGAGGAGTCAAAAACCCCGTATTTTTCCACGCCCCCTGTATGAGATTCCTTGATGGCAGCAGCAAGGGAAGCATTTTTACCGCTAAAGGCAGCTTCAACATTAACTTCAGCAATTTGCGCTGCCTTTAAAATAGTGGCTTTATCTAGCGGTTGTTTTTCCTGATGGTGTAGTTTTCCAAGCTCAAGATAAAAAGCATTCAAAGCTTTTTGCCCACCGGACTTTAAGGCTGCTGCGCCTGCCAGAAATGCCAATAACCCATGCGCGTTAGGGTCTTCTGGTGTAGTATCCCAGATATTCCAGGATTCATCTTTGCGATTTGCCTGTGCTACAGAAAAGAAATAGAAGCGCAGGTCAATTAAGTCATCGCCCATTAACTCAACCACATCTCGCAGCCACAGGGAGGTTTGGTAAGCAAAAGGGCATTGGAAGTCAAAATACAGGTCAATTTCCAGTTTACCGCTTGCATTGAGATCTAGGAAAGCAGACATTTAAAACCGCTCCTTTCATGTTAAGAGTTACATCTGATTGCTGAGCCTTAATATAATTATTGGGTATTGCTCTTTCTAACGTTAGAAATGCCGGGTTTAATCTTTCAATTATAGCCGCTGATTGAGGGCGTTTTAACTCGTAAACTCCCTCATCTACCATTTAACTCATTATCCCATCTTAATGACTTGGGATTTA